>JALQUQ010000014.1:7713-16567 GCA_023263735.1 Paracoccaceae bacterium
TCTTGTCGATGATCCGCAGCAGGTGCTTTTCGTCCTTGAAGGTGATGTCCGTCAGGGTCAGCTTGCCGCCGCGTTCCACAAAGACGCGTTTGGGGCCGTTCACCAGAATATCGCTGACCGTCTCGTCCTTCAAAAGCGCTTCAAGCGGGCCAAGACCCATCACCTCATCATACAATTCCTGATGCAGAACCTGACGGTCGGTCGCATTCAGCACCACGCTCATCTCATCCAGCGCTTCGGCGGTGATCGAGGCGATTTCCGATTTCAGGCTGGCCTCAGACGCTTTTTCCAAAGCCGCCAAATTCAGGTTTTCCAAGAGCTTCTTGTGAAGTTCAACCTTCAGCTCTTGCATCCGCTCGCGGCGCTTTTTCTCTTTGTCTGCGGCCACAGCCTCGGCCGAGGTGCGTTGCGGCACGTTGGCCGCAACTTGCCGGGGCGTGACCAGCGCAACCTTGCTGGGCGCAGCGGCGGCAACCGGTGCGGCCGGTGCCGCCGATTGGACCGGCTTCATGGCAGTGACGCCCGGTCCCTCCGGCTTTTTAAAGCGCGAGAACATGTCAGTCTCCCCACTAACGTATTACGACTTTGCGGCCTCGACGCCCTTGTTCAGGTCATGCAAGGATTTCGCGAGCTTTTGAATCTCCCGCCGCAACGGGTTCTTGGCGCTGTTCTCGGCAAGAGGCAGGCCATGATCGTTGGATTGGGTCACTTGAATGCCCCCATCTGGCAGATGAATTTCGATGCCGATCTCAAGGCTTTCGGCCAATCGCTTGACCCGGCTCTTGCCGGACAGATCGGTGAACTTGGGGGCACGGTTCATCACATAGCGAAGCTTTTCATGCGGCAGCGCTTCGGCTTTCAGGGCCCGTGTCAGTCGCAGGATGTTTTGCGCCGAACGCAGATCCAGTTCCAAAAGCGCGAAATACACATGCGCCCGGTTCAGAACGGCCTCGGTCCAGCTCACGATGGTTTTCGGCATGTCGATGATGACATAGTCGAAATTCGTGGCCGCCATCTCGACGATCCGATTGATGTCATCCGGCCCGATGATATCCAGCGGCAGCATGTCGCCCGGCGCGGTAAAGACATGCAGGCGATCGTTAAAGGTTTGCATCGATTGCAAAAACGCATCGCTGTCCACAGCGGCGGTATCCGACAGGATTTCAAAGATCATTTCCTTGCGCGGAAGATCCAGATAGGTCGCCACCGACCCATATTGAAAATCAAGATCCAGCAGGCACACGCGCGGGGCATCTGTCTTTGAAATCGTTGCCAATTCCCACGCCAGATTGACGGCAAAGGTCGATGATCCCGTGCCGCCCGCCATTCCATGCACGGGCAAGACCACGCCGTCGCGATCGCCTTTTGCCTTGAACTTGGGGGCCGAGGGTTTTTCCTCTTCGTCCTGGGCGACGGGGGGCGCCACCGCCGCTGCGACCGGGGCGGGCTGACGCATCCGAAAAATCGCGTCATGCAGCGCGCCTTCGGGCAGGGGATAGGGCACGAAATCATCGGCACCCAGTCGCAACAATTGATGCAGCGCAATCGGGCTCAATTGATCCGCGATCAGCACCACCTTGACCCCGCGCGCCTTGGCGACACGCACGATCTCTGCAATCCGGGTCAGATCGGCCTCGTCCTTGGTATCCACGGCAATTGCCACGAATTCCAGATTCGCCGCTTCGGGTTGGCCCAGAAAGATCGGGGCATCGTCAAAGGACAGATCGCCCCAGCTTTCGCCCAGCTCATTTTCCATATCATCGATGAGCAGATCGAAATTCTGCACATCGCGCGAAATCGTGCACGCCACAATGGGTGCCGGTTCCGGTTGCAAGGGTGCTACGCTCGTCATTTCGCCTCTCATTCCTGCTTTACGTGCCGATCAGGCGCCGGAAAGCCCCGAAATACGGCCGCAAAGACAGACTCTGCCGACCATTTACGCGATAAATTTCGGGGGGAATGTTGGCGAGATTGGGGCCAAAAAGCCGTTAATCTGGGGTTTTTATCCAATTCAGGGACACTGAGGTGTGATTGGGCCCCATTTGGTGCAAAACGGGCCGGAAAACCGGCCCGTTTGTGCATGAATACTAAACGATCACTTGCCGCCCGGATCGACCTGGGTGCGGATGTCGGTGTTGGTCGGGTGGGGCCGCGTGCCGCTTTCCAGATATTCGCGGTACAGAATGCGCGAATACCGGCCGTCCAGCGGAACAGATCGCCCTTTGGCCAGCCCCGCAACCTCGGTCACGGTGCGGCGGTTGGCCTGCTCGGGGCCTGCGGTCACGATGGCAGGCTGCGTTTCCCCATAAGAAACAAGCGCTTGCAGCCGCGACCGGCTGATGCCCCGGCTTGCAAAATAACTGACGACCGCCTCGGCCCGCCGTTTGCCCAAGGCAAGGTTATAGGCATCCGACCCGACGGAATCGGCATGACCATAGACCGAGAACCGCAGCTCCGGGAACTGGCTGATCCAGCTGATCTGCTTGTTCAACACGGCCACCGCTTCGGGCGTCAACTGCGTGCTGTTGAACGGAAAGGTGATGGTTGACGGCACTTCGGCCGCGAACCGGGTGTTCATCTGCTCGGCAATCGAAATCTCGCCCGACATGATCTGCGAGTTCGTCTGCGTCACCTTGCCGAAACCGCCTTCGTCAACCTCATATCCCAACTGCCGATCAACCGACGGGGAATAGGAACACGAAGACAGCACCGACAGGGCCGTGATCAGAATAAGGCTGGGTTTTACAAAAGCCGACATCTGGGCCTTACTCCATCACATAGCCATAAGAGCTGCTGAAATCCTGACGGGCCACTTCGCCGACGGCCCCCTTCTTGGTAACGGCCACTTCTCCGTTCAGGAAAAACTCACGCTCGGTTGGCAAACGCACCCGATCGGTGGGCAAGGCATAGGTGTCGCCCTTGGTCGGGGTCACAAGATGCGGGGTGATGATGATCACCAACTCCGATTGGTTGCGCTGATAATCCGCGCTCCGGAACAGCGTGCCCAAGATCGGAACATCCCCCAGCCACGGCAATTGCGTGTTCAGGTTGCGGAAATCGTCTTGCAACAGACCGGCGACCGCAAAGCTTTCGCCGTCGCGCATTTCGACCGTGGTCGAGGTTTCGCGCCGTTTGAACGCATTGATCGAAAACCCGCCCGCTTCGATGGTGACCGTGGTGTCGATGGCGGAAACCGCGGCGTTGATCTGCAGGTTGATCGCATCGCCGTCGATCACCGTCGGCGTAAAGTTCAGCTCAACCCCAAAGGGTTTGTAAACAATGGCGATCCCTTGGGTGGTCAGGATCGGAATTGGGTATTCGCCACCACCCAGAAACTTGGCTTCCTGCCCCGACAGCGCGGTCAGGTTCGGTTCGGCCAAGGTGCGCACAACCCCTTTGGATTCCAGCGCTTCCAGCAAAACGCCCAGTTGAATCGACCCGGCGGTAAAGCCCAGCTCCAACCCGCCCTGCATCCCCGTGGCCAGCTTCAGATCGCCGGTTCCCAAGGCATTGCCATCGGCCAGATAGGTGCCGCTTTCCCCGCGAACCCCGAATTTGCTGCCCCCCTTGGCGGCCAAAGACACGCCCAGATTCTTGGCAACCGACCGCTGCATTTCCGCAAACCGGACCTTCAGCATCACCTGTTGCGTGCCGCCAACCGACAAAAGGTTCGAAACGCGTTCGGGTGCATAGCGTTCGGCCAGATCAATCGCGCGGTCCAGCTTTGCGTTCGATGACACGACACCCGAAAGCACGATCCCATCATTCGCGGTCCGCACTTCGATGGTTTCGCCCGGCAAAATCTGCTTCAGGCGCTCTTTGAATTCGGCAATATCGGGCGTGACCTGCACTTCGATGTTGGAAATCAGTTTTCCGTCGGCGGCAAACAGGGTCATGGTCGTGCGGCCGGGCGTCTTGCCCAGAATGTACACGCTGCGATCCGTCAGGGTCGAGACGTCGGCAATCCCGGGGTTTGCGATCGAAAGTTCCGCAAAGGGGGTGTCGCTTTCGACAACGGCGGCGCGGTTCATCGGCACCTGAATCGGGGCCACGACAGACCCCTGCAACACGCGCAGCGTTTCCGCCCGCCCCACGGTTGCCAAGCCAACCGTCGCCAGGGCGGCCCCCAAAAGGCCGACCCGTACAATCTTAAACACACGCATGTGACCTGCCCTTTCGATCACGCCTCGAAACGGGTCTGATGCCCGCTTAAGGCTCCAGCATGCCCGCATTCCGCTTTTTTTGCAAGAATCAGACAGTTGGATGCCGCAGTTTATGTGGATAACTTGCAACAAGCCGCAACACATCGGCCCAAAAGCAAGGGCGACCACCATATAGGGGGTCGCCCAGATCGGCGGATAGATCGCCTTGACCGTCAATTTGTGCAGGGGATCGGAATTTCGGTCACCTCACCGCCCTTGCGGTTGCGGATTGTGCAGACCTTTTCTTCCTTCTTCGCCACGATCTCTTGGTCCTGAATGCCCAACAGTCCGCGCGCATTGACCTCGATCTTGCCATCGATGGTTTCGGCCGCGTCGCCCACCAGCGACAGCGCCAGATTTCCGGTTTCCTGGGCCAGGGCCAGACGGGCCACCTGATCCGGGGTTGCGGCCACGGTGACCGTGCGGGCGACCGTCGCGCCGCTGGTGGCGCCGGCCTGTTGGTCAACCGCGATCACCCGCGTCGTGCTTTCGATCAGGCGGGTGATATTGCCTTCCATCCCGTTCACCGAACCCGTCCAGTAAATATCGACATGGTCCCCGGGCTGCACAAAGCCCGACACGCCCGACGTCACGTCCACTTTGATCGCAAAGGCGCGCATGCCCTTGCCGATCTGGCCGGTCAATCCGGGCGGCTGGCCCGGCTCGGTGATCTTGATCGCCATCACAGGCTCATTCGGCTCCAGATTGCGCAACACGAACCGTTCCATGTTGGCCCCGGCGGGGAACAGCGCCTCTTCCTTCTGAAAGGCCCCTTCGGGAAGCGAGTTTTGCGGCCAATAGGCCAGCTTCACGTCGTCCTTGACCAGCGGTTCCCCATAATTCTTTTGCTTGGCAACGACATAGACCTGAACAATCGGCCCGACCTTTGCCCGCATTTCACGCTCGGCCTCAAGGGCGCTTTGCGTTTGGCCGATATATCCCTTTGCCATGTAAACGGCAAAGCCCGCCAAACCAACGCCCGCCACCAGCACCAAACCAAACATCGATCTCATCGAAGTCACCTCTATAGGATCGCGAAGTGCGATCCGGGAAATGCGATCAACCCGCGACAGGGCGGGTTGATCCGTGTCACTTTGCGGCAGCCTCATCGATGTGGCTGGAAATGGCCGCCCCTGCGTTTTCAAACAACGCCGGCGCGATCATTTCGACCACGACCAAACTCAGGCCCACCACGGCGGCTGTCAGCACCACCCAGTCCACCGTAACCGCGCCGTCCTCTTCCCGGACAAACCGGTTCCGAAGACGCCCGTAAGTCGATTTCAACGCCTTGATGATCACAGTTACTCCCCCGCGCAAAATCCGTTGCGCCAGACGGTCATCGCTCCCAAGGTCGAGCGAGGATCGCTACACAAAGAAAAAGGCGCGGGCCGTGACTACGGACCGCGCCCTCATAAGCTCTGACGCTAGGTCAGATCTCGATTACTTTGCGGCAGCCGAGTCCAGGGTCGAAGCGATGTCGGTGCCAGCAGCGGTCAGCGAACCTTCGATCGAGTTGATGACAACCAGGCCCAGGCCCACAACAGCAGCGGTCAGCACGACCCAGTCAACGGTCACAGCGCCCGATTCGTCGTTTTTGAAGTTCTTGAAGATGTTCAGCAGTTTCATGGTCATTCTCTCTATTTGATGTTGCTCTAGTCGTTCCAACCTTCGGGCTTGCTTCGGTCTGGCCTCTGTTCCGTTCCGTCTGCCGTTCGGTAGGTATGTTTTCACCTTCAAACGTGGCAGGAACTTGGCCTGAGATGGGTCTTTTTCTGGCTTGGAAATCTAACCTGAAATTTCTTGTTAACCCATTGAATCACATAAAGATTAATTTTTGATTTTTTGTGTTTTGGGGGCGGGTGGGGTCAATCAACCCCGAATTGTGCCGCAATTGGGGCAGCTTTTGCCGTCAATTGGGTGGTTTCGCAGGGCGATTCATGCGAATATTCCCGTAACGATAACGAAAACGGGCATCGAGCAGCGATGCAGATCATTCGAATCTTAGGACTCATGGGCATTTCCCTCATGATTGCCGGTATTTCCGAGGGTGGATTCGCCCAAGGTTTATCGGGAGAGAGGGATTTTACCTTCAAACGCATCAAAGTCGGCGAATCTGGCAAGCGTAAGATTGTTCAGATCGACCCGGCCGAGCAGGCGCGCCTCTTGGCCTTGGCACCCAAGGTCAAACAGCGCAGCCGTCCGACCGAAGACGACACGCCCGTGGCCGCCGCCGCGCCGTCTCCGACCGAGATGAACCCCGAGGCCTTGGCCCCGATCGAGGATAAAAAGGCCAAATACGATTGGTTCTGGCTGAATGTCCCCACCAGTCGGCGCGCGCCCGACCGATTCCCCTTGGCCCTTGCCAATCTGACCAAAGGGCCGAATGGCGCTCAGGTCGAGGCGCCGCGCCTGCAATACATGCAGGAACTGGCCGCAAAGCATGGCAAAGACATCCTGATCGCGACCATCGGCACCAACGTGTCGCCCGCCTTGGCGCTGGCGGTGATGTCGGTGGAAAGCGCGGGCAAGGTGGATGCCGTCTCCAAGGCGGGCGCTCAGGGGCTGATGCAACTGATTCCCGACACCGCCGAACGCTTTGGGGTCGAGGATCTGATCGATCCGGCCCAAAACATCAAAGGCGGCGTCGCCTATCTCGATTGGCTGATGAAGCGGTTCAGCAGCGATCCGGTTCTGGTCCTGTCGGCCTATAACGCGGGCGAAGGGGCGGTGGATGCCAATGACGGCGTGCCCCCCTTTGCCGAAACGCGCGATTATGTGCCCAAGGTTCTGGCCGCTTGGCAGGTTGCGCAGGGCCTGTGCCTGACCCCGCCCGAACTGGTCTCCGACCCCTGCGTGTTCAAGGTGATCTCGGCCGGCGGTTAAGGCAATCGCGCGTCGGATCAACGGTTTGCCCGCCCCATCGCGCCATCGGGGAAAAGTTGGATTGTCCTTGCCCAAAACTAAAGGTAGCAAGGGCAGACACGTGCCCGCGTGGTGAAATGGTAGACACTGGGGACTTAAAATCCCTTGCCGTTAGGCGTGCCGGTTCGAGTCCGGCCGCGGGCACCATCTGCCGCTGGCGAAACTCTGCCATATCGCTGGCGAAGTCTCGCGCCCGAAAGCGGCGGGCTTTGCAACAAAAGGTTCCCTCAACCGCCGCCTCCGGTCACCATGGCTCATCCCGCGTTCAGACGGGCAGCCCGCGGGCAACGGCCCGCCCCACGAGGAGGAGAACCATGCGTCATTTCCCATCCCGCGCCCTGCGCGCGTTGATCGCCGGTACGGCTTTGGTCGCCGCACCCCTGACCGCTCAGGCCGAACAGTTCATCAACATCCTGACCGGCGGCACGTCGGGGGTGTATTACCCGGTCGGCGTGGCCCTGTCTGAAATCTATGGCAAAGGCATCCCCGACGCCCGGGTGCAGGTTCAGGCCACCAAGGCCAGCGTGGAAAACCTGAACCTTTTGCAAAAGGGCGGCGGTGAATTTGCCATCGCGCTGGGCGATTCCGTCAAATACGCATGGGAAGGCAATGCCGAGGTCGGATTTGCCGCCCCGCTGACGAAATTGCGCGGCATCGCGGCCGCCTATCCCAATTACATTCAGGTCGCCGCCAACGCCGACTCGGGCATTGCCACCATCGCCGATTTCAAGGGCAAGGCCGTCTCGGTCGGGGCCGCCAAATCGGGCACCGAACTCAATGCCCGCGCGATTCTGGGTGCCTTGGGCCTCAGCTATGACGATCTGGCCAAGACCGAATACCTGCCCTTTGCGGAATCGGTCGAATTGATGAAAAACCGCCAGCTTGACGCCACCTTGCAATCGGCGGGCCTTGGCGTGGCATCGCTCAAGGATCTGGCGGTGTCGGTGCCCACCACCATCGTCTCGATTCCGGCCGAAGTCGCCGATCAACTGGGCGCGCCCTATCTGGCGGCCACCATCCCGGCGGGCACCTACGAAGGCCAGACCGCCGATGTTGCGACCTTGGCCGTGGGCAACTTCTTTCTGACGCACGAAGATGTGCCCGAAGAAACCGTGTATCAGATGACCAAACTGATGTTTGAAAACCTGCCCACGCTGGTTGCCGCGCACAAGGCCGCTTCGGCCATTTCGCTCGAAGGGGCGCTGAACGGCATGCCCGTGCCCCTGCATCCGGGGGCCGAGCGGTATTACCGCGAGGTCGGTCTGATCAAATAACGCCACCACCACGCAGGGCGGATGGGTCGGGAAAGTCTTGCCCGACCCATCTTGGCATTTCACCAAAGGCTTGACCGGGGGTTAAACTCGGCATCGGGCGCAACGCGCCTTTTCAAAGGGGGGGAGGGGTTCACGCATGGTCGCACGGCAGAACGTGGGGGCGGCACGTCAAAAGGTCGGGGAGACGGGGCATCACGATCCGCTCGCAGCCGGATTTCCCGCCACCGCCGAAGGGCGGGTGTTGTTCTGGATCGCGGTGCTGTTCAGCCTGTTCCAGATCGCAACCGCGGCGCATCTGCTGGATATGCCCAGCCAGATTCAGCGCGTGATCCATGTCGGCTTTCTGGCGGGGCTTGGCTTTCCGCTGCTGGCGGCGGCGTCGAAACGGCCCGCGGTCTGGCGTCCGCTCGCTTGGGCGGCGGCGGCCCTTGCGGCGGGAATCGCCTTTTATCACTG
>JALQUQ010000150.1:0-3812 GCA_023263735.1 Paracoccaceae bacterium
GACAACAAACTGGGCACGCTTTACAATATCGTGGGCTTTCAGACCAAGATGAAATACGGCGCCCAGACCGAGGTGTTCAAGATGATCCCCGGTCTGGAAAACGCCAGTTTCGCGCGCCTTGGCGGCATCCACCGCAACACCTTCATCAACTCGCCCACCCTGCTTGACGATCAGATGCGCCTGAAATCGCGGCCCAATCTGCGCTTCGCCGGTCAGGTCACGGGGGTTGAGGGTTATGTCGAAAGCGCCGCCATGGGCCTTTTGGCGGGCCGCATGGCCGCCGCAGAGATTCTGGGCCGCTCCCTGCCCCCGCCGCCGCCCGACACCGCCATGGGCGCGCTCATCACCCATATCACCGGCGGGGCCGAGGCCAAGACCTTCCAGCCGATGAACGTAAACTTTGGCCTCTTCCCCCCGATTGATGCCAAAGGGGGCCGCAAGGGCCGCAAAGACCGCTACAAGGCCTATACCGACCGCGCCAAAGACTCCTTCCAAGGCTGGCTTGGTCAGGCCTGACCCTGTCAAACTGCCAAACAAGCGCCCGGCCCCGAAAAGCCGGGCGTTTTCCTTTTCAGACATCATTCAACAAATATGTCGCCCGAAACGCCCGAGAAATTTCATTCAACACACTGGTTGAACAGGAAAGACTTTCCGAAACCCTCAAAGCCGCAAGTGCGTGAGATCCTGCCCCTGCTCGCGCAGGAAGGCCCGCTGCGGGTGACGAAACTCGCGGCCCGCTTTGACATCAGCCTGACCGCGGTGTCGCGGCACATCATGGTGTTGGAAAGCGCAGGCCTTGTCAGCCGCCGCACCCTCTGGCGCGAACACCTGATCGAACTGCGAACCGAACCCATGGCCCTGATCGACCTATGGTGCGCGCAAGTGACGTCGATCTGGGCCCGGCGACTGGAACGTTTGGATCAGCTGCTGACGAAAGGAGCCACAGATCAGCCAAGAGCTTTCCCTCACCATCGCCGCCCCGCCCAAGCGTATCTAGAACGCTT
The DNA here is from genome assembly GCA_023263735.1 of Paracoccaceae bacterium. Classification (GTDB taxonomy): domain Bacteria; phylum Pseudomonadota; class Alphaproteobacteria; order Rhodobacterales; family Rhodobacteraceae; genus Pseudotabrizicola. Next base: position 1,005 of record JALQUQ010000150.1, read on the forward strand.
GGCGCAAGGCCAAGACCTTGATGCAAGTCATGACCCAATGCAGCGGCATCGCAATGAAGCGGGCCGAAACCGACCCGCGCATTGGCGGCCAATTTCTGATTGTCATGGACCCCCGTGCCCCACACCGGCACCGATCTGGCCCTGCGCCCGCATGACCCGATCGCCCTTACCTGGGTTTCCCCCAAGTCGACGGCGGAAAACAGCGCGCACCCCAGCGAAAACGGCACCCTGCTCCCCCATACAAAGGTCATGACAGCCGAAAACCGCGACGGCCATGCCGTAGGTTGGGGCCAGATCCCTGACGCCTTGGTCGCGACCCCGCTTTGATCGCGCGACCTTTATTCCTCTGATGCCAAAGGATAGGACTAGGGGCGCGCGCGCGCGCACGCTTCCCTCAGGTCCGACCCGCCATGCCCTCATTCACCACCCGTTTCGCCCCCTCCCCCACCGGCCCGCTGCATCTGGGCCATGCCTATTCGGCGATCCTTGCCCATGATATCGCGCGGGCCAACGGCGGGCGATTCCTCCTCAGGATGGAAGACACCGATCTGGAGCGGTGCAAACCCGAATGGCACGCGGCGATCCTCACCGATCTGACATGGCTCGGCCTCACATGGGACGGCCCGGTCTATCGCCAGCAACCCAAGATCCCCGATTACACCGCCCGGCTGGAAACCCTGATCGCGCGCGACCTGCTCTACCCCTGTTCCTGCACCCGGTCCGACATCCGCGCCGCATTGGCCGCCCCACAAGAAGGGGTCGACCATATCGTCTATCCCGGCACCTGTCGCGCCCGCCCCATGTCCAGCCGCCAGCCCAAGGATGCCCTGCGCCTCGACCTCGCCAAGGCCCTGTCCGAAATCGGACCGACCAGCTTCGTCGAAACCGGCCCGGCCTTTGCGGGCCACCACAAAATCAATCCGACCGATGCCCTGCAAACCATTGGCGATGTGGTCCTGTCGCGCAAGGGCGAAGACATCGTGGCCTATTTCCTCGCCTCCGCCTTTGACGACGCCGATCAGGGGATCACCCATGTCATCCGCGGCCAAGACCTCTTTGCCTTCACCCCGGTGCAGGTCCTGTTGCAAAAGCTGTTCGGATTGCCGACGCCGGTCTATCACCACCACGCGCTGATCCGCGACGACGCCGGAAAACGCCTCGCCAAGCGCGACGATGCCCGCGCCCTTGCCAAATTCCGGGCCGAAGGGGCCACCCCGGCCGACATTCGCCGAATGATCGGGCTCTGACCCCGCCCCCTTTATCTTGGCTCAAATATCCTCAGGGGGGAGGCGCGTCAGCGCCGTGGGGGGCGTGAACGCCCCCCTTTTGCACACCACGGACAGAGACATCCGTCCGTGGCAGGGTCAGGCCAGTTCCGATCCCGGCTGGGCGGAATGGGTCAAGAGGCCCATCACATAGGCCGCGACCGAGCGGAAGCAGACCAGCGTAAAGCCGCCCTCATCCTTCCAGAAGGCGGCGGCCACCTGCGCGGCGCGGCTGCGGCGCAGATCGCCCACCTGAACGCCGTCGAAATCGACCGGCGACAGCTTGCGCAGCACCTGATCGGCCTTGGCGCCTTCGATCCGGAACACGGCGCGCGCGTCCGACACATTGGCAACCATGTGATGCTCACCCTTCAGCGCGTCCGAAACCGCCGACATGCCAGCCGCAACCTGATCATAAGGCAGGATCAGCAGATATTCGTCCGGGCTCATCCAGCCAGCGGCCTTGTCGCCATTGACCTCGATCCGGCGCAATCCGGGCACCGCGCAGCCGGTGGCAGCCTGAATGGCCGCCTCCAAACCGGGGGTGCCGGGCTTGGCCCGCAGGGTGATCATGCCCAAAGGTCCAATCTCGCGCACTTGGGCAAAGCCTGCGAAACGTGCCCCGTTCAGGGCGGAAACCGGATTAGACATTCTGCTTCTCCCCTTCCGGGTCATAGAATACGGGGCTGACGACTTTGGCCTTGATCGCGCCACCCTTGCCGTCGGTGAAATCGACCGTTTCCCCCATGCGGCTTGGGCCGTGTTTCAAGAGACCCATCGCAATCCCGCGCCCCAAGGTGGGCGAGAAATAGGTCGAGGTCACGCGCCCCTGCACATTGCGCTGGTTGTTCGCGTTATACCCGTCGGCGATGATATAGGCGCCATCGGGGATCACCGAACCATCCAAGGTCTCAAAGCCCACCAGTTGCGGACGATCCGGGCTGGCAAGGAAGCTGCGTTCCTGACCGCGTTTGCCCAGATAATCGGCCTTTTTCTTGGAAATGGCCCAAGACAGGCCCAGATCCTGCGGGATCACCGTGCCATCGGTTTCGTCGCCGATCATGATAAAGCCTTTTTCGGCCCGCATCACGTGCAGCGCTTCGGTGCCATAGGGCATCGCCCCGAACTCTTGGCCGGCATCGACACAGGCCTGCCAGAAGGCCGCGCCATGGCTGGCCGGAACCGCGATTTCATAGGACAATTCGCCCGAGAACGAAATCCGGTACACGCGAACGGGGAACCCGCCCAAGGTGCCATCGGCCCATTGCATGAAGGGCAGCGTTTCCTTGGAAACGTCCATCCCGCCCAGCTTTTCCAGCAAATCGCGGGCTTTCGGGCCCACAACGGCGACTTGGGCATATTCTTCGGTCACGTTGGCCGTAAAGACTTTCCAGTCCCACCATTCGCACTGCAGCCAGTCTTCCATCCAGGCATGGATGCGATCCGCCCCGCCCGAGGTGGTGTGGCACAGCCAGGTGTCTTCGTCGATGCGGGCAACCACGCCGTCATCCGACAAGAACCCCTGTTCGTTGCACATCAGGCC
>JALQUQ010000150.1:3822-6492 GCA_023263735.1 Paracoccaceae bacterium
GTCAAGGAACTTGCCCGCATCCGGCCCTTTGACAAGGATCTTGCCAAGGGTCGAGGCGTCCAGCAGGCCCATGTTGGTGCGGGTGTTGTTGACTTCGCGATGAACGGCCTGTTCATGCGTTTCCCCCGACCGCGGGAAGCAATAGGGCCGGCGCCAATAGCCGACGGGTTCGAAATAGGCGCCGTTCTTTTCGTGCCATTCGTGCATCGGGGTCCGACGCAGCGGCTGGAAGATGTCGCCCCGCGCTTCGCCTGCCAAGGCACCGATGGTCACCGGCGTATAGGGCGGGCGGAAGGTGGTGGTGCCGGTCTGCGGGATCGGCTGATCCAGCGCCTTGGACAAGATCGCCAGACCGTTGATGTTGGACAATTTGCCCTGATCGGTGGCCATCCCCAGCGTGGTGTAACGCTTGGCATGTTCGACCGAGGCATAGCCTTCGCGGGCGGCCAGTTGAACGTCGGACACCTTGACGTCGTTCTGGAAGTCCAGCCACGATTTCATGCGTTTGTGGATGCTTGCGCCCTGCGGCATCACCCAGACTTGGGCGATCGGGGATTCGGCAACCGGCTTGGCGCCCGATGCGATGCGATGCGCGGCATCGGTGTCAAAGGCGGCATGCGCCTCGGCCAGAACGGCGTCGTTGCCCATGGCGCCGTTGGCGGTGCCCAGCGTGCGGACCAAGGCCGCGCCATTGTGGTTCTTCGGCGGGTTGGCCGGATCGGGGCGGAAAAACGCCTGCGCGTCATCCCACAGCAGTTTGCCGCCGCAATGCGACCACAGGTGCACCACCGGCGACCAGCCGCCCGACATGGCGACCGCTTCGCACGGGATGACCTCGGTCACCGCGCCTTCGCCCGCTTGCAGGCAGACGTCAACCGCCATCACCCGCTTGCCGCCCTTGACCTTGGCCACGGCATGCCCGTTCAGCACGCGGATGCCCAAGGCCTTGGCCTGAGCCACCACATCGCCCGAGGCATTGGCGCGCGCGTCCAGCACGGCCGGAACCGACAGACCAGCCTGAACCAAGGCAATCGCGGTGCGGTAGGCATCGTCGTTGTTCGTTACGACGACCGTGCGGTCGCCCACCGAAACGGCGTTGTTCACCAGATAATCGCGTACCGCGCTGGCCAGCATCACGCCCGGCACATCGTTGCCCGCAAAGCTGAGCGGCCGTTCGATCGCCCCCGTCGCGGCGATGATCTCGCCGGCGCGGATACGCCACAGACGCTGACGCGGACCCGACATCGACGGATCATGATCGGCCAGACGCTGATAGCCCAGCACATAGCCGTGGTCATAGATCCCGGCGACCATGGTGCGGGTCATCAGGCTGACATTGTCCATGCCGCGCAATTTGGTCAAAGCGGCCTCGACATAGGCTTCGGCGGACATGCCGTCGAAATCGCCGCCATCAACCACGGCACGGCCACCCCAATGGGCGGTCTGTTCCATGACGATCACGCGCTTGCCCGCCGCAGCGGCGCCAATGGCCGCCGTCAGGCCCGCGATCCCGCCACCTGCGACCAGAACGTCACAAAAGGCGTAGCTGTGTTCATAGGTGTCGGCGTCACGGTCGGTCGGTGCCGAACCAAGACCGGCCGATTTGCGGATAAAGGGTTCATAGACCGACTTCCAGAACGACGCCGGATACATGAACATCTTGTAGTAGAAGCCTGCCGGAAGGAAACGCGACAACAGGTTGTTGATCGCCCCCACGTCAAACTCAAGGCTGGGCCAATGGTTCTGGCTTTTCGCCTCAAGCTGGTTGAACAGCTCGGTCGTGGTCGCGCGCTGGTTCGGCTCGAACGTGCCGCCCTTGCCCATGTTCATCAGGGCGTTCGGCTCTTCGACGCCGCTGGCCACGATCCCACGCGGACGGTGGTATTTGAAAGACCGGCCCACCATCATCTGGTCATTGGCCAAAAGGGCCGAAGCCAGCGTATCGCCTTCGTATCCCGCGAAAGTCTTGCCGTTAAAGGTGAACTTCATCGGCGCTTTGCGGTTCAGGTGGCGGCCCCCTTTTTCAAGACGGGTGCTCATTTAAAATTCCTCCACGACCAGCCGGGATGTTTTGCGGAAATCGCGTCGCGAACATGCGCGGGCGGTTCTGTAGTTTGGGCGGGATAGGTGCCAAAGACTTCCAGCGTGTTGGTGTGACGCGCCGCCAGAAACCATTTGCCGCAGCCATAGGTGTGCCGCCAGCGTTCGAAATGCACGCCCTTGGGGTTGGTGCGGGCGAACATGTACCCTTCAAACTCTTCGGGCGTCGAGCCGGGACCAAAACGCTTCAGATGCGCTTCGCCGCCCGCCGTCAACTCGGTCTCTTCGGCCTTCACGCCGCAATAGGGACATTCAAGCAAAAGCATAGTTACCCTCTTTCCCGAACAGACCACAGAGCGCGAACCGCTCGACATGTGGGTGGTCGTTGTTGTTTGGTTGGATCGCGCAAGGCACGCGGCCCCGCATTTGGCGATGATAGTTCAGTACGGCGCGCATCAATGCGCCACCCCGGCGGCCACGGATTCGTCGATGAAGCGGCCTTCGCGGAACCGCCACATGTCGAATTCGGCGGCCAGCGGCCCCGGTTCGCCCTTGGCCATCAGATCCGCCATGGCCCAGCCCGACCCCGGAATCGCCTTGAACCCGCCGGTGCCCCAGCCGCAGTTGATA
>JALQUQ010000151.1:0-4071 GCA_023263735.1 Paracoccaceae bacterium
GAGCATGATGTGCGGACCCATATGTACATGCTGGAGGGCAAGGACACGACCGACGCCGAGGTCGAAGAACTGGCCGACATGTTCACCAACCACACCGATCTGACGCGGTCGGTCGAATTGCTGCCCAATGGCATCAAGACCATCACCGAAACCGAGAATGAGGCGCTGCGGGCCAGTCTGGTGTCGCATGTCACCGGCATGATCGGGCGGGTGGATGACAAGCGCGACCCGGAAATTTTCATCCAGAGCCCGACCTTGGACATTTTGTTTGAACGTGCGGAAAAGATCGTGACCGAAATCACGCCGACCGAAAAGGGCGTGATGGTTGTGCAGACCTCGGACGATCCCGAAGTGGTCAAGGCGTTGCAGGTGCATTCGGGAGAAGTCAGCGCGATGGCCGAACGCGGCATGGCGCCCGTGCATGAGGCGATGATGGCGAACCCCGACGCCTATAAATAACCTGTCATACAGATTATTGACATCCTGTCTGATATGTAATGCACTCGCCCCCGATGCAAAGATCGGGGGCCGAAATGATCATCACCGATGTCGAGGTGCGCGTTTTCCATTCGACGACGCGGCGGCATTCTGACAGCGCGGGCCACGCCCATCCCGGCCCGCCGCACAAGGTGGCCCAAGCGATGCTGACCTTGCGCACCGAAGACGGGCACGAAGGGCATTCCTTTACCGCGCCCGAGATCGTGCGCCCCCATGTCATCGACAAATTCGTGAAAAAGGTGCTGATCGGTCAGGATCACCGCGACCGCGAACGGCTGTGGCAGGATCTGGCGCATTGGCAGCGCGGATCGGCGGCCCAACTGACCGACCGCACCTTGGCCGTGGTCGATTGCGCGCTGTGGGATCTGGCGGGGCGGGCGTCGAACACCCCGGTTTACAAACTGATCGGGGCCTATCGTGACAAGGTGCTGGCCTATGGCAGCATCATGTGCGGCGATGAAATTCCCGGCGGCTTGGCCACGCCCGAAGATTATGGCCGCTTTGCCGAAAAGCTGGTGGCGCGGGGCTACAAGGGGATCAAGCTGCACACATGGATGCCGCCGGTCAGTTGGGCCCCCGATGTCAAGATGGACCTGAAGGCCTGCGCCGCAGTGCGCGAGGCGGTGGGGCCCGATATCCGCCTGATGATCGACGCCTATCACTGGTATTCGCGCACCGATGCGCTGGCTTTGGGCAAGGGGCTGGAAAAGCTGGGCTTTGACTGGATCGAAGAGCCGATGGATGAACAGTCGATGTCGTCCTACAAATGGTTGGCCGACAATCTGTCGATCCCGGTGGTGGGGCCGGAATCGGCGGCGGGCAAACATTGGCACCGCGCCGAATGGGTCAGGGCAGGGGCCTGCGATATCCTGCGCACCGGGGTCAATGATGTGGGCGGCATCACGCCCGCGCTGAAAACGATGCGGATGGCCGAAGCCTTTGGGATGGATTGCGAGGTGCATGGCAATACCGCGATGAACCTGCATGTCGTGGCGGCGTCAAAAAATTGCCGTTGGTACGAACGCGGTCTGCTGCATACGTTTCTCGAATATGACGACGGGTTTGACTACCTGAAATCTTTGTCCGATCCGATGGATGCCGACGGCTATGTGCATGTGCCGAACCGCCCCGGATTGGGCGAGGATATCGATTTTGAATTCATCGAGGCCCATCGGATTGCCTGAGGCGGCGGGCGCTAATGCCCGCTGCCGCCACGCAACAGTGCCTTGTACCGATCCAGACTGCCGCGCAAATGGGCGCGCATCCGGGATTGGGCAGCCGCGCCATCGCCTTCCAGGATGGCATCGACGATCCGGCCATGTTCCTCTTGCAGATGCTGGTTGTAATCGTGCGGGCGGGTCTCGGGGCCCTCGCCCTGCAATTCGCCCCGCGGAATGATGCCGCCGCGGATCAGGGTCAGGAATTCGGGGAACCGGCGGTTTTGCGTGGCCTCGGCAATGGCCAGATGCAGGGCAAAATCGGCCTCACGCGTGGGTTCGCCCTGCGCCAGACAGTGGCCCACGCGGTGATGCGCCTCGATGATCGCCTCAAGCTGGGCCGAAGATCGGCGGGTCGCGGCCAGAAACGCCGCCTCCACCTCGCAGGCGGTGCGCAGTTCCAACAGGTCGATGACCGAGGAAATCCGTTCGGTCGCAAGGTTTTGAAACGGGGTGGCCGCATCCGTCGGCGGGGCGATGGCATAGACGCCCGATCCCTTGCGCGCCTCGACCAGACCATCGGCCCGCAGCGCGGCAATCGCCTCGCGCACCACGGCCCGGCTGACCGAATGCGCGCGGGTCAGATCGCTTTCGCTGGGCAGCCGGTCTCCCGGTTTGTACCGCCCCGTCGCCAGATCCTGCCGCAGGGCCGCGCTGATCCGTGCAACCAGCGTTTCGCCCGGGGGCACAGGTTTTTCCGGTTGGTCTGCCACATCACCCTCCTGCCGTTGATCCTGTCTGGCAGATCCGGCCCGGCTTTTGAAGGGGCAGGGTCTAGGGCGCCATCCAGTTCTGTTCGACCACCGCCTCCATCGAAACATAGCTGGAGGTGCCCTGAATGAACGGCAGAGCGGAAATCTGTTCGGCCATGATCTGCCGGAAATGCGCCATATCGCGCGACCGCACTTTCAGCAGATAATCGAACCCGCCCGCGATCATATAGCATTCCTCGACCTCATGAATCCGGCGGACCCCGTCGTTGAACCGGTCCAGCGCGATCTGTCGGGTATCGGTCATCCGCACTTCGACATAGGTGACATGGGTCAGCCCCAGTTTGAGCGGCGACAGGATGGCGCGGTAACCGGTGATCAGCCCCATCTCCTCCATCTGCTTGATCCGCTGGGTGACGGGGGTTTTCGACAGGCCCACCCGGGCGGCCAGTTCGCTGATCGGAATCCGCGCATTGGCCACCAATTCGGCCAGAATGCGCTGGTTTATCGGGTCAAGTTGGGTTGTCATCCTGAAAATCGGGCCATCTTTGGTGAACTTGGCTATCAAATTGCCAATCTTTAGGCGCATCGTCCAGCGGGGGCGGTGTAAAATGGCGTCATAACCCAAGGGGCCCGCCATGACCGAATTCCAAGCCTTTGATCTGAATGCAAAATTTGCCGATGAATCGGCGCTCTTGCGCGAGTTGGTCGCGACCCATGGGCTGGATCAACCCATCCGCAGCCGCATTGCCGCGCGGGGGGCCGAATTGGTGCGGCGCATTCGCGGGGAATCGCGGCCCACGATGATGGAGCATTTTCTGGCCGAATACGGGCTTTCCACCCGCGAAGGCGTGGCCCTGATGTGTCTGGCCGAGGCGATGCTGCGCGTGCCCGACCCTGAAACCATCGACGCCCTGATCGAAGACAAGATCGCCCCCTCCGACTGGGGCCGCCATATGGGAGAGGCCTCCTCTCCGCTGGTCAATGCCTCGACCTGGGCGCTGATGCTGACGGGCAAGGTGCTTGATACCGAACAGCCGCCCGGATTGGCGGGCACCCTGCGCGGCTTGGTCAAACGACTGGGCGAGCCGGTGATCCGCACCGCCGTTACCCGCGCGATGAAGGAAATGGGCCGCCAATTCGTGCTGGGCCAGACCATGGCCGACGCCTTGGACCGCGCCAAAAAGCGCGAGGCGCAGGGCTTTACCTACAGCTATGACATGCTGGGCGAGGCCGCGATGACCGCCGCCGACGCCGCCCGCTATGCCCAGGATTACAGCGTGGCGATCGACGCGATCGCGGCCGCCTGCACGCGGGGCAATGTGCGCGACAACCCCGGCATCTCGATCAAACTCTCGGCGCTCCATCCCCGATACGAGATCGCGCAAGAGGCCCGCGTTCTGGCCGAACTGGTGCCCGTCGTCCTTGGGCTTGCGCAAAAGGCGCGCGCCGCCGGCATGGGAATGAACATCGACGCCGAAGAACAAGACCGTCTGGTCCTGTCGCTCAAGGTCATCAAGGCGGTGATGTCCGACCCCTCGCTGGCCGGGTGGGATGGCTTTGGCGTGGTGGTACAGGCCTATGGCAAACGCGCGGGGCTGGTGATCGACTGGCTTTATGCGCTGGCCCAAGGCCTTGATCGCAAG
>JALQUQ010000151.1:4081-6487 GCA_023263735.1 Paracoccaceae bacterium
CCCGGAGCTTGCCGAATGGAACGGTCTCGGCTTCGTCATCCAGGCCTATGGCAAGCGCTGCCCCTATGTGATCGACTTCGTGGTCGCGCTCGCCAGGCGCGCGCAGCGGCGCATCATGGTGCGGCTGGTCAAGGGGGCCTATTGGGACAGCGAAATCAAACGCGCGCAGGTCGAGGGGATGCCGGGCTTTCCGCTCTTCACCTCGAAAACCGCGACCGATGTCAGCTATCTGACCCATGCCCGGCGGCTGATCGGCTATGCCGACCGGATTTATCCGCAATTCGCCACCCATAACGCCCAGACCGTGGCGGCGGTGCTGGAAATGGTGCAGACCTTTGCCCCCGACATGGCCTTTGAATTCCAGCGCCTGCACGGCATGGGCGAACGCCTGCATGACATCGTGCTGACCGAAACGCGGGGCAAATGCCGCATCTATGCCCCCGTCGGCGCGCATCGTGAACTGCTGGCCTATCTGGTGCGGCGGCTTTTGGAAAACGGCGCGAATTCCAGTTTCGTGCACCAGATCGTCGATGCCTCGATCCCGCCCGAGGTGGTGGCCGCCGATCCGTTCGACGCGCTGGCCACGGCCCGGGCTCCGGCGGCCCTGCGCGCGCCATCTGATCTGTTTCAGCCCGCGCGCGCCAATTCGCGGGGGTTTGACCTGTCTGACCACGGCACCTTGGCCCAGATCGCGGCCGCCCGGGCGATCGACCTGCCCCGGGCGCATCCGCTGACCGTCTCACCGGCCACAGGCACGACGCATGAGGTGGAAAACCCCGCCACCGGCGCGATCATCGGTCACTGTCTGTTCGCCGATGTGGCAACGGTCGACCGCGCGGTGCAAGAGGCGCAACTCTGGGCCGCCACTCCGGCAGAACGGGCCGCGGTGCTGGATCGCGCCGCCGATCTCTACGAAGAAAACTTTGGCCCGATCTTTGCCGCCTTGGCGCTAGAGGCCGGCAAATCGCTGCCCGATGCGGTGGGCGAATTGCGCGAAGCGGTGGATTTCCTGCGCTATTACGCCGCCGAAGGGCGGATGATGGCCGCGCCCCCCCGTGGCATCGTGGCGGCGATCAGCCCGTGGAACTTCCCCCTCGCCATCTTTACCGGCCAGATCGCGGCGGCCTTGATGGCGGGCAATGCGGTTCTGGCCAAACCGGCCGAGGCGACGCCCCTCGTGGCCTTCATGGCCGTGGACCTCTTGCACCGGGCGGGCGTGCCAAAGGCCGCGCTGCAATTCCTGCCCGGCCTTGGCCCGGTGGTGGGGGCGGCGCTCTCGGAACATCCGCAGGTCAAGGGCATGGTCTTCACCGGATCAACCGCCACCGCCCAGCGGATCAATCGGGCCATGGCCGCCCATATGGCCCCCGGCACGCCCCTGATCGCCGAAACCGGGGGGCTGAATGCGATGATCGTCGACAGCACCGCCCTGCCCGAACAGGCGGTGCGCGATATCGTGGCCGGGGCCTTCCGGTCCGCCGGACAGCGGTGTTCGGCCCTGCGCCTGCTTTATGTCCAAGAGGATATCGCCCCCCAGATCACGGCGATGATCAAAGGCGCGATGGACGAATTGAAACTGGGCGACCCGTGGGATCTGTCCACCGATCTGGGCCCGGTGATCGATGCCCGCGCGAAAGCCGCAATCCTCGACTGGATCGCGGACCACCGCGCCCAGGTGCTGCATCAGGGGGCGGCGCCAAAGACCGGCCATTTCGTGCCGCCCACCCTGATCGCGGTCAAAGGCATGTCCGAGATGACGCGGGAAATCTTTGGCCCCGTGCTGCATCTGGCCACCTTCAAGGCCAAAGAGATCGACCGCGTGGTCGCCGAAATCAACGCCAGCGGCTATGGCCTGACCTTTGGCCTCCACACCCGCATCGACCAAAGGGTGCAAGACCTGTCCGAGGCGGTGCATGCGGGCAATATCTATGTGAACCGCAACCAGATCGGCGCGGTGGTGGGCAGCCAACCCTTTGGCGGCGAAGGCCTCTCAGGCACCGGGCCCAAGGCGGGCGGCCCGTTCTACCTGCCCCGGTTCCATGCCGAGGCCCCGGCCCTGCGCCACCTGCCGCTGTTGCCCGGCCCGACCGGCGAATTGAACCGCCTGTCTCTGTCGCCCCGCGACCCGATCCTGTGTCTGGGCCCGGGCGCCGAACTGGCCGAAAAACAGGCCCGCGCGGTGCAACAGGTGGGGGGCCGCGCCTTGGTCATGCCCCGCGCCAGCCTGCCCGATGGGGTCGCCTATTCGGCGGTCCTGTGGTGGGGAGAGGCGGAAACCGCGCGCTGGCTGGCCCGCGATCTCGCCGCCCGCCCCGGCCCGATCCGCCCCCTGATCACTGGCCAACCCGACGTGGCCCATGCCTGCCACGAGCGGCACCTCTGCGTATTAGCAGTACGGTTGTCCTG
>JALQUQ010000152.1 GCA_023263735.1 Paracoccaceae bacterium
GTTTTCGATCACCAACCCATCGCACAGGTGCACGTCTTCGTGGGTGCAAAGACCATCGGTGCAGAAATAGCCGTCCTCGTGGTTGCGAAAGACGGCATAGGTCTTGCCAGCATGATCAAAGCGACGCCCCTCTTCGGGGGCAAGGTCGGCAGGTCCAGTATCGATCCAGGCCATTTGGGGTCCTTTTCAAATTCAGTGCGTTGTGTTGATGGGGGCGACCCAGGGGGCATGACCATCGTTGGTGTTGGTCGCAGCGCAAGTTCAACCAAGCGCGCGCCCGTCAGGCGTAAGACGCGGGCTTGGCGATCACTGCCCAAGGATCGGTCGCACGAACCACCGCACCGCCAATATCCTTGGCCAAGATCCGTGTGTGGTCGGCCCCTATGCCCCCGCACCCAATTACTGCGCATCTTATCGTCATCGTGTCTTCCTTGGATGGGTCCGCAACTTAGGGGGTCGAATTGGCACGGCAGGCATGGCAACCTAGCCTTGGCCGTCCCGGCGTGCCGCAAGAAAATTGATCATATCCCATCTTTTCGGGACGGGACCGAAAGCCCGCACCATGAGGCCACGATGAAGGTTCATATCTTGGATGACTGGTCCGACACCCTGCGGTCATTGCCCGGTTTTCGGCGTTTGTCGGGCCATGACGTGACGGTTTGGACCGATGCGTGCAGCCCAGACCTCTTGGCCGCACGATTGGCCGAGGCGGACGTTCTGTGCCTGTTTCGCGAACGGACCAAGGTGACCAAGGCCCTGTTGGAGCAATTGCCCAACTTGCGGATGATCTCGGGGCGGGGGGTTTGGCCTCACGTCGACGTGGCGGCCTGCACGCAGCGCGGGGTGCTGTTTTGTTCGAACACGCCCGCCGATGTGCCCAATCATGCGGCGGCGGAATTGACTTGGGCCTTGATCTTGGCCGCAATGCGCGATTTGCCGGGTCAGATCGCCAGCGCCAAGGCGGGACAATGGCAAAGCGGCGTGGGGCGCACGCTGCGGGGCAAAGTGATCGGCCTTTACGGCTATGGCAAGATCGGGAAGTTGGTTGCGGATTATGCCCGCGCCTTTGGGTGTCAGGTCCTTTGGTGGGGGTCAGAGGGGGGCCGCGCGCGCGCCTTGGCCGCGGGCGAAACCGTGGCCCCAGACCGGCAGGCGTTTTTTGCCCAATCCGATGTGGTCAGTTTGCACATCAGGCTGACCCCGGAAACAAGGGGCGTCATCACGGGCGCGGATCTGGCCCAGATGTCGCCGCGTTCGGTCTTGGTGAACACCTCGCGCGCGGGGCTGATTGCGCCGGGTGCTCTGATCGCGGCGCTTGACCAAGGCCGCCCGGGGCTGGCCGCCATCGATGTTTTTGACCAAGAGCCCGTCACCGACCCGGGTGATCCCGTGTTGCTCCATCCACGCGTGATCGCCACCCCGCACATCGGTTTTGTGACCGAAGAGGAATTCGATCTGCAATTTTCGGATATCTATGATCAGGTGAATGGCTTTGCCAATGGCACCCCCATCCACATGGTGAACCCCGAGGTCTGGGCGAAGGCCTAATCACGCGCGGAAAAAGACCCCAATTGCAGCCCAATCGTGGTTTGTGACGGGTGGGCAAGCCGTAACATTGAAGCCCGATTTCGGCGCGTTGCCGCCGGTGTCGGCCCGGGCAATGCGATCCCGGGCTTGCAATTTGGGGCCAATCCTCACAGGTTCCGGGCCCTGAGCAGAACCATAATTCGGGTGCCCCATGTCTAATCTACGCGTGTTTGCGGCCAGCCTGCTGGCGACTGCGGCGCTTTGTGCCCCTGCGATGGCCGTGGCGCAAACCGAGATCGATTTCACATTGGGTTTCGGTGCAAAGGTTGCCCCCGCCTATATCGGGTCTTCGCATATGGGGGTGGGGGCATCGGGCAGTTTTGCCCTGAACCACATTGCCATGGGCGGTCTGGCCTTTGGGTCCAATGATCCCAATGCGCAAAAACTGGGGTTTGGTCTGCGGGGGGCGTTCAATCTGGTGGGCGCGCGCAAAGCCGCCGACCACGCCGAACTGACGGGCACCAACGATATTGGGACGGCCGTCGAAATCGGGTTTGGTCTGGGCTATGAGGCCCGCGATTGGCGCGCCTTTGCCGATCTGCGATATGGGGCCATCGGGCACCACAGCACCGTCATGGAGGTCGGTTCCGATTGGAAGGCGCTATCGAACGAGCGGTTCCACCTGAGTGTGGGGCCGCGTCTGATCTATGGCTCTGGCCGATACAATGCCACCTATTTTGGAATTACCCCGGCTGAGGCGGTGGCGAGTGGCGGGGCATTGGCGGCCTTTGCGCCCACAGCGGGCCTTGTCGCCGCCGGGGTCGAGGTTTCAGGCAGCTATCGGCTGAATGATCTCTGGGCCGTCAAGGGGACGCTTCGGTACGACCGTTTGCGTGGTGGTGCCGCGCAAAGCCCCATCGTGGCGGCGGGATCGCGGGATCAGGCAAGCCTCAAGGTGCAACTGACCCGCCGCTTTCATCTGGCGTTTTGACCCCAAATGGCCACGCGGGCACAAAGTGACATGACGGCCCACCAGATCGACCCTTCGGGCCTGATCGCATGCCCCACCTGTGACGCCCTGAACCTTGATATCCCCGTTCCCATGGGGGCCAAGGCGCGGTGCGCCCGGTGCCATTCGGTTCTGATGGCGCCGCGCAAGAATGCCATGACCCAAATCGTGATGCTGGCGGCCACTTCGGCCATCTTGATGGGTGCGGCGGTGTTCTTTCCGTTTCTTGACTTGCGCGCCGTGGGCATGACCCAGCATTCGTCGTTGTTTGATGCGATCATGGCGTTTTCCTCGGGGTTATTGCTGCCCCTGTCGTTTGCCACGGCGGCTTTGATCGTATTGCTGCCGCTTGTCCGGCTTTTGGCCATCCTTTACACGATGGCCCCCATGGTGTTGGGGTATCCTCCGGCGCCGGGGGCCGTTCGGGCGTTTCGGGTGGCGCAACTCTTGAAACCTTGGGCCATGGCCGAGATTTTCATGGTGGGCGTCGCGGTGGCCTTGGTCAAGGTGGCTGGTCTGGCGACGGTGACGCTGGGCCCTGCCTTTTGGGCTTTTGCCGCCTTGGTCGTTGTGACAGCGCTTAAGGACAATGTGATGTGTGAGTTGACGGTATGGAAAACGCTGGAAGACCGCCGCCAATCCTGACCGCCGCGCGGGCGGGGGTGATCGGGTGCGCAGGCTGTGGGCGGGTCCATGATCGCCCCCAAGATCGCTGCCTTCGCTGCGGCAGACCTTTGCATGCCCGCCAACCCCACAGCCTGCAAAAGGTTTGGGCCTGGATGATCGCGGGCCTGATCACCTATGTTCCGGCCAATATCTACCCGATGCTCTTGACCCGCAATTTCGGCAAGGCCTATGAAAACACCATCGTCGGCGGCGTCATCGAATTGATGCAAATGGGGTCATATGGGGTGGCGCTGATCGTGTTTGTCGCGTCGATCGTGATCCCCATCGCCAAGTTCATTGCCATTGCCTTTCTGGCCATCGCTGTGCAATCGGGTTCGGCGATGCGCGGCCACGGACGCCATCTTCTGTACGAGGTGGTCGAATTTATCGGGCGATGGTCGATGATCGACGTGTTTGTCGTAGCCATTTTGGCCGCGTTGGTGCAATTCGACTTCGCTGCAACGATCAATCCCGGAATCGCGGCAGTGAGTTTTGCGCTTTCAGTGGCCTTTACCATGATGTCCGCGCTGAGTTTTGACCCGAAAACGATCTGGGACGCATACGAGGCCGACACGCCATGACCCATCGCCAAGAAGAGACGGACGCGACCCCTGCGCCGATGCAGGTCTCAACGCCGTCCAGATCGATGTGGCGCAACCTGTCGCTTGTCTGGCTGGTTCCGGTGCTGGCCTTGGCGGTGTCTTTGGGGGTCGCTTGGAAAACCTATTCCGAGCGGGGCGCGTTGATCGAGATCACCTTTACCGATGCGGCTGGCGTGACCCCGGGTGAAACGCTGGTAAAGTTTCGCGATGTTGCCATTGGCACGGTCGAGGCCGTCGATTTTGGCGCGGATTTCAGCCATGTCATCGTCAAGGCCCGGGTTGATAACAAGGTCATTCCCTTTCTGGATGCGGAAACCCAATTCTGGGTCGTGACGCCCAAGGTCACAACGCGCGGGATTTCGGGCCTGTCGACCGTTTTGGGGGGCGTCTACATCGACGCCGCATGGGATAACAAATCGACGGGCGCGGTCACCCAATTCGCGGGTCTGGATGCGCCGCCTCTGGTTCAACCGGGGCGACAGGGCCGCAGGGTTACCCTGCGCACGACGCCCGGGGTCGGCGTGGCCGAAGGGGGCCCCGTTCTGTATCGCGGGATCGAAGTTGGCCAGCTTGAAAAGCCGCGACTGACCGCTGATGGCAAGACGGTTGTGGTCGATGCCTTTATCAATGCCCCTCATGATCAAAGATTGGGCACGGCCTCGCGCTTTTGGGATACGTCGGGTTTTTCGATCAGCTTTGGGGCCAATGGCTTTCAGTTGAATGTGGATTCCATCTCGTCGCTGATTGCCGGGGGGGTGGCCTTTGACAACATCTACGACGGCGGCGCACCGGTCGATCCTGACTACATCTACGATATTTTCTATGATGAGACCGAGGCACGGGCCAGCGCCTTTGCCCCCTCGCTGGGGGAAATGGTCACCGTTTCGGTGGCCTTTTCCGAATCGATCAATGGTCTGGTGGCCGGGGCGCCGGTTCAACTGGGCGGTTTGAACGTGGGTGAGGTGACCGCCATTGCCGCCAGCATCTTTGAAGGGAAGAATGGGCCGCAGGTCCGGCTGATCGCCAATCTGGGACTTGATCCGTTGAAATTGGGTTTGGATGTCGATGCCGGGGCGCAGGAGGTTTATGATTTCCTTGACCGTTCGGTTGCAGATGGGCTCCGGGCCCGGCTGGCCACGTCGGGCCTGTTTTCGTCATCGCTGATCGTGGAGCTGGCCACCGTTCCCGATGCGCCGCCCGACACGTTTGACCGCAAGGCTGACCCGTTTCCGATTGTGCCAAGCCTTGAATCCGATCTGCCGGACTTCACCTCGACCGTCGAAGGCGTCCTGGAGCGGATCAACGGGTTGCCGATTGAAGAGGCGTTGAATCAGGCGATCAAGACGATGGCCTCGGTGGAATCCTTGATGAGTGATCGGGATCTGCGCGCCATTCCCCAAGAGGCCAAGGGGCTGTTGGCCGACGCGCGGTCGATCATCAACGATCAGGATACCCGCGCGATCCCCGCAGAATTGAAGGGGGCCATCGCCGATTTGCGGGGCGTCGTGGCCGACCTCCGCGCCCAAGGCACGATCGAGGCGTTGCAATCTTCGGTCAAGAAACTGGATGAAACCATGGCGAATGTCAGCACGGCCTCGGCCGAGTTTCCAAAGCTGATGGAGGATCTGCGGACCCTTGTCGCCAAGGCCAATTCCTTGCAGGCCGAAGAGATGATCGCCGCCGCCACCAAGATGATGACCAGCGTCGATGCGTTGATCGGGACCGAAGCGGCGCAAAAACTGCCCCCGGCCATCACCGGAACACTGGATGAAATCCGCACGATGCTGGCCGAATTGCGTGCGGGCGGGGTGGTGGAAAACGTCAATGCCACGCTCGATTCCGCGCGCAAGGCGGCCGGATCGGTTGAACTGGCCACCGCCGACTTGCCTGCCATCATTGCAAAGCTTGACTCGGTGATGACCCGCGCCGATGCCTTGGTTGCAACCTATGGGGCCAGATCCGATTTCAACGACGAAACGCTGGCCACCCTGCGCGAAATTCGTGCCGCCGCCAAGATGGTGGGCCAACTGGCCCGCACCATTGAACGAAACCCGAATTCGCTGCTTTTGGGGCGCTAAGATGAAATATGCCACGATCCCCGTTTTTGCAGTTGCGATCCTGCTGGCCGCCTGCACGTCGAACAAGGACATGTATTTGATCGATGCCACCGATGCCGTGGCCAAACAGCGGGTCGCCGCGCGGTCGGTCGAGGTCAAGGAGGTGATCCTTCCTGCCTATGCGGCTGCGTCGGAAATCGCCTATCAGACCGAAACCGGCGCGCTGAAAACGGCCAAGGGCGCCCTTTGGGCCGAAGAGCCCCGCGCGGCGGTCACGCGGATCATCGCGCAACGGCTGGATACGGGAACCACCGCCAGCGTCGCCCCCGAGCCTTGGCCGCTGTTGGACGGGCCTGACAGCACGGTGACGGTGCGGGTGGATCGGATGGTTGCGCGCGCGGATGGGCAATTCGAACTTTCCGGTCAATTTGCCGTGTCTTTCAGCACAGGTGGGCGTGATCGGTTGCGCCGCTTTACCATCCTCCAGCCCTTGGCGGGGCAAAGCCCGGGGGCCATTTCGGCGGCCACCGGGGCGGCCTTGGCCGAATTGGCGGCAGACATCGCCAAGTCGCTGTGATTTGGGGCCGGGTGTCGCGCTGCGGCCCGCCGCCCCCGATCGC
>JALQUQ010000153.1 GCA_023263735.1 Paracoccaceae bacterium
GGTGGAATACAACAACGACGGTTCGCTGCGCGGCATGCTGCTGGAATCGTGGGAAGCCAATGACAACGCGACCGAGTTCACGTTGAAAGTGCGCCCGGGCGTCAAGTGGAACAACGGCGACGATTTCACCGCCGAAGACGTGGCAAACAACATCAACCGCTGGTGTGACGCCAATGTCGAAGGCAACTCGATGGCGGGCCGTATGGCCGCGCTGGTCGATCAGGAAAAGAAAGCGGCCCGCGAAGGTGCGATCACCGTCGTCGACCCGCTGACCGTCAAGTTGACCCTGTTGTCGCCCGATATCACCGTGATCGTGGGCATGGCCGACTATCCGGCTGCGATCGTTCACAAATCCTATGACAACGGCGACCCGACCCAGACCCCCGGCACCGGCCCCTACCTGCCCGAAACCAATGACGTGGGCGTCAAGCAGGTTCTGGCCAAGAACCCGAACCACACCTGGTGGGGCACTGCGGTCTATGGCGGCCCGTACCTCGACAAGATCGAATATATCGACCTTGGCACCGACCCGTCGGCAGAAATCGCCGCCGCAGGTTCGGGCGAAATCGACATGACCTACCAGTCGACCGGTGAATTCATCGACGTTCTGGATGGCATGGGCTGGACCCGGTCCGAAGCCGTGACCTCGGCCACCCTTGCCGTGCGCTTTAACCAGGATGCCGAAGAGTACAAGGATGTGAACGTCCGCAAGGCCCTGACGATGGCTGTCGATAACGCTGTCGTTCTGGAACTGGGCTATTCGGGCCGTGGCACCGTGGCCGAAAACCACCATGTCTGCCCGATCCACCCGGAATATGCCGAACTGCCGCCGGTGGTCACTGACCCGGCCAAGGCCAAGCAGATGATCGCGGATGCCGGTATGGCGGATCACGAATTCGAACTGATCTCGCTGGACGACGCATGGCAGGCCGCCACCTGTGACGCCGTGGCCGCTCAGGTTCGCGATGCAGGCATCAATGTCAAACGGACGGTTCTGCCCGGTTCGACCTTCTGGAACGACTGGCTGAAATATCCGTGGTCGGCAACGGAATGGAACATGCGTCCGCTGGGCGTGCAGATCCTTGCCTTGGCCTATCGCTCGGGTGAGGCATGGAACGAATCCGCGTTCAAGAACGCAGAATTCGACGCCGCCCTCGCCGAAGCCCTGTCGATCAACGACGCTGACAAGCGCCGCGAAGTCATGGCCAAGCTGGAAGCCATCATGCAAAACGAAGGCGTGATGATCCAATCCTACTGGCGTTCGCTCTATCGCCACTTTGACCCCAAGGTCAAAGGCGCCGACATGCACGCAACCTTTGAACATCACCACTACAAGTGGTGGATCGACGCGTGATCTGACTGACCATCCACGGCCCGTGCAGAGCGACCCTCTGCACGGGCTTCTTCATCTGCCGTGATCTGGCATTGAACGACTCTCTTGGCCTCCCCATTCCGGGGAAAGGATAAGACATGCTTCTCTTCACCATCCGACGGCTAGGGGTCATGCTGCTGACAGCTTTGGCGCTGACCTTTGTCGTCTTTTACATGACAAACCTGCCCCCGAACCTTGAAAAGCTGGCGAAATCCGAAGCTTCGGTTCGAATGTCGGATGAGGACGTCGCGCTCTGGCTTGATCGAAACGGATTTTCCTCCTCGGTCCTGACCCGCTATGGCGAATGGCTGGGTGTGATGCCGGGCTGGACCCGCACCGCAGAAGACGGCACGGTCACCGGCCGCTGCATCACCAAGGGCGTCGCCCCCACCGATGCGCCCGCCCGTTGCGGCGTCTTGCAAGGGAACTGGGGCTATTCCACCGTCTTCAAGCAACCCGTGATCGAGATCCTGTCGCGCGGCCTTGGCCACACCGGTTGGCTGATGCTGTCGGTCATGCTGGTCATGGTGCCTTCGGCGCTGATCATCGGCGTGTTGTCGGGCATGAAAGAGGGCAGCCGGCTGGACCGCGTGCTGTCGGCCTTCTCCATCGCCTCCACCGCCACGCCAGAATATGTGTCGGGCGTCATTCTGGTCGCGCTTTTGGCTTCGGCCACCGCGGGCATTTCGCCCTTTCTGGTCGAAAGCGGCCTGATCTCGGGCAAGACGCTGTTTCAGGGCACCGCCACCAGCGCCATGGATGACATCACCTTCTGGAACTTTACCCTGCCCGTCATGACCATCGCGCTTTATGGCATCGGCTATATCGCCCGCATGACCCGCGCCTCGATGACCGAAGTGATGACCCAACAATATATCCGCACCGCCCGGCTCAAAGGCGCAAGCTTTCCCACCATCGTCCTGCGTCACGCCCTGCGCAATGCGCTGATCGCCCCCTTCACCGTGATCATGCTGCAATTCCCCTGGCTCTTGAACGGGGTGGTCATCGTCGAGACGCTCTTCAACTACAAGGGCTTTGGCTGGACGCTGGTCCAGGCCGCCGGCAACAACGACATCCAGTTGCTGCTCGCCTGTTCCGTCGTGGCCGTGCTCGTCGTGCTCATCACGCAGCTGATCTCCGATATCGGCTACGTCCTCCTCAACCCCCGCATCCGCCTGGCCTGAGGAGCAGATCATGGATAATCTTACCTGGCCCCTCATCCTTGGCAAAGCAGCCGTACAATTCCTGCCGGTCTGGATCGCGCTGGTCGTCGTCTTTGCGCTCTCGATCACCTACAAACGCAAACTGGGCCTTTACGGCCGCCTGTTCGACAGCCCGGTCGGCATGATCGGCTTTGGCATCGTGATGTTCTGGGTCTTTACCGCCCTCTTTGCCGATCTGATCATCACCCATGCCCCGCTCGAACAGATCTCGGGCATGAAGAATGCCCCCCCCGGCAGCCTGATCAAGGGGCGCGAGGCCGAATGGTATCTGTTCGGCGGCGACAGTCTGGCCCGCGACGTCTTCTCGCGCATGGTGATGGGCGCGCGCCGCGTGCTCTCCATCGCCCCCGCCGCCACCCTGATCGCCTTCATGGTGGGGGTGACCCTCGGCCTGCCCGCCGGTTATTTCGGCGGCCGCTTCGACACCGGCACCTCCTTTGCCGCCAACCTCGTGCTGGCCTTCCCGGTGATCTTGCTGTTCTACCTGCTGGTCACGCCCGAAATCCGCGACACGGGCATTCCAACGGTGCTGGCGGCGGTGCTCTTCCTCTTCCCCGTCATCTTCGTCGCCGTGCTCCTCAACGCCCGCTACCGAACCGATCCCCCCCGCCGCAACCTCTATGTCGGCATCACCTTGGCGATCGGGCTCTGGGCCTATTCGGGCCTTGCCTTCAACGCCGACCCCACCGGCGTCTGGTCGATGGACCCGAACCTGCTCAACGTCTTCGTCTCGGTCGTCTTCGTGAACTCGCCCACCGTCTACCGCATCGTCCGCGGCATCACGATGGATCTGAAATCGCGCGATTACGTCTCGGCCGCCCAGACCCGCGGCGAAAGCCCGTGGTACATCATGCTCTGGGAAATCCTGCCCAATGCCCGCGGGCCGCTGATCGTCGATTTCTGTCTGCGCATCGGTTACACAACCATCCTGCTCGGCACCCTTGGCTTCTTCGGCCTTGGCGTCAGCCCGGAAAGCCCGGACTGGGGCTCCACCATCAACGATGGCCGCCGCCTCCTGTCGATCTTCCCGCATCCCGCCGTGGTGCCCGCCCTCGCCTTGATGAGCCTCGTCCTCGGCCTCAACCTGCTGGCCGATGGCCTGCGCGAAGAAAGCCTCAAGGACTGATCGCCTTTATCTTGGCCCAAATATCCCCGGGGGTCCGGGGGCAGGCAGCCCCCGGCTTCCGCTCCCGGTCCCCCTCACTGTCTCAACAAAGGATCGCGCCCCATGTCCGCCCCTGCCCGCCCCTGGACACCCGATCAACCGCTGCTTGAAATCGAAAACCTCTCGATCTCCTTTTTCACCCGTCTGCGCGAAATTCCGGCGGTGATGGATTTCTCCTGCACCGTCATGGCGGGCGAGGCGATGGGGCTCGTGGGCGAGTCCGGTTGTGGAAAATCGACGGTGGCGCTGGCGGTGATGGGCGATCTGGGGCGCAACGGGCGGGTGACCGGCGGCGCGATCCGGTTCAAGGGGCGCGACCTGACCAAGATGTCCCAATCCGAATTGCGCGCCCTGCGCGGCTCGGAAATCGCGATGATCTATCAGGAACCGATGGCCAGCCTGAACCCCGCGATGAAGATCGGCGCGCAACTGGCCGAAGTGCCGATGCTCCATCAGAACATGCCCAAGGCCGAGGCTTGGGCGCTGGCCCGTCAGATCGTGGCCGATGTCCGCCTGCCCGACCCCGACCGGATGCTGAACTCTTTCCCGCACCAATTGTCCGGCGGGCAGCAGCAGCGCGTGGTCATTGCCATGGCGCTGATGGCCAAGCCTGCGCTCTTGATCCTCGATGAACCGACCACCGCGCTGGATGTGACGGTCGAGGCCGGGATCGTCGATCTGGTCAATGATCTGGCGGCCAAGACCGGCACCTCGATGCTGTTCATCAGCCACAACCTCGGGCTGGTGCATGATGTCTGCAACCGCCTGTGCGTGATGTATTCGGGCGAAGCGGTGGAAACCGGTGACGTCAGCGAAGTCTTCACCACCATGCGCCACCCCTATACACAGGCGCTGTTCCGGTCGATCCCCCTGCCCGGCGCCGACAAGACCACGCGCCCGCTGATCCCCATTCGCGGCAATTTCCCGCTGCCCCACGAACGGCCCAAGGGCTGCAATTTCGGCCCCCGCTGCAACTATTTTGTCGAAGGTCGCTGCAACGCCACCGACATCGGGATGGATACGATCCCCGGCAACAGCCGCCACGAAAGCCGGTGTCTGCGGTGGGAAGAGATCGACTGGCAGGCCCCCCCGCAGGGCGCAGGCCCCCGCGTTCGCCGCCCCATCGGCGATGTCGTGTTGCGGATGGAAGACCTCAAGAAATACTACACCGTGTCCTCGGGCGCCTTTGGCGGCGGCCTGAAAAAGGTGGTCAAGGCCAATGAGACCCTGAGCTTTGAGGCCCGCGAGGGGGAAACCTTGGCCATCGTCGGGGAATCCGGCTGCGGCAAATCCACCTTGGCCAAGGTGCTGATGGGTCTGGAAACCGCCACCTCGGGCAATATCCTGCTCTTTGATGAAAACGTGCAGGACACCCCGATCCAGCAGCGGAACTCGGACACGGTCTCGCATCTTCAGATGGTGTTCCAAAACCCGTTCGACACGCTGAACCCGTCGATGAACGTGGGCCGCCAGATCATTCGGGCGCTGGAAATCTTTAGGTTCGGCAGCTCGGATGCCGAACGCCATGCCAAGATGTTGGAACTGCTCGACCTTGTGAAACTGCCGCGCGCCTTTGCCGAGCGGATGCCACGGCAATTGTCGGGCGGGCAAAAGCAGCGTGTGGGCATCGCCCGCGCCTTTGCCGGTGGGGCCAAGGTCGTGATCGCGGATGAGCCGGTTTCGGCGCTGGACGTTTCGGTTCAGGCGGCGGTGACCGATCTCTTGATGGACCTGCAACGGGAAAACGGCACGACCTTGCTGTTCATCAGCCATGACCTGTCGATCGTGCGCTATCTGTCCGACCGGGTTCTGGTGATGTATCTGGGCCATGTGGTGGAAATGGGCACCACCGAACAGGTGTTCTCGCCCCCCTACCACCCCTATACCGAGGCGCTGTTGTCCGCCGTTCCGATTGCCGATCCCAAAGTGATCAAAAAGCGCATCGTTCTGGAAGGCGATATCCCCAGTGCGATGAACCCACCGCCCGGCTGCCCGTTCCAGACGCGGTGCCGGTGGAAGTCAAAGGTCGCGGGGGGGCTCTGCGAAAGCGAGATGCCGCCGGTGCGCAATCTGGCCGACGGCCATCAGATCAAGTGCCATCTGTCGGATGAAGACCTGGCCCATATGGAACCAGTGATCCAGATCGCGGCGGAATAAAACCGCAAATGTGGTCTTGGGCGTTTAGCCCAAGATCGCCTTGACGTAATTCTCGGTCTCGGCATAGGGCGGGATGCCGTCATATTGTTCGACCGCGCCGGGGCCCGCGTTATAGGCGGCCAGCGCCAGACGCCAGCTGCCAAATTTGTCGTACATCCGGCGCAGATAGCGCGCCCCGCCGTCCAGATTCTGTTTGGGATCGGCGATATCGACGCCCATCGCGCGGGCGGTATCGGGCATCAGTTGCGCCAGCCCCGTGGCCCCCTTGGGGCTGACCGCGCCCGGATTCCAGCCCGATTCCTGTTGCACCAGCCGCAGGAACAGATCCTCGGGCACGCCATGTTTGCGCGCCATTTCCTTGGCATGGTCCAGAAATTCGCCCTTGTAAGAGCCCGAATAGCGCGGAACCGAGGTGCCCTTGGCCTCTTCCTTTTCCTTGATGGCCTTGGGCGTCAGCCGGACCGATGCCGCATATTGCTTGGACAGGCGGCCATCCAACAGCTTGGTCTGCGATTTGAACAGCCCGGCCCGATTCTTGGACGAGCCGGACAGGATGATC
>JALQUQ010000154.1 GCA_023263735.1 Paracoccaceae bacterium
GCAGGTCAGGGTGCAGCAGGTCGGGGCCGAAACCGTGCTGGCCCGCATCACCGCAATGATGGAAGAGGCGCAAGTGTCGAAACTGCCGGTGCAGGCGCTGGTGGATCGGGTGACCCTGTGGTTCGTGCCCATCGTGATGGGGCTGGCCGCCGTGACCTTTGCCGTTCGCAGCAAACGGGGCGGTGCCGAATTCACGCGGGGTCGCTAGGGTTTCGTTGCGCCAGCAGGCGGATCAAAAGACTGGCCTCGGCCGTGGGGGGCTTTTCCACCCTGCGATAGTCGCGGCAGTCGATGCTGCGCGTGACCAATCCCAGCTCAACCATGGTGCGGCGCAAGATCGGTGCGTCGCCAAAGCCGTGCCAGCGGTTCAGCCATTGACTGATCTCGCGCTCGGTCATGGAGACATGTTGCGGCAGTCGCGCCCAAAGGCCCCGCACCGCCAGATGCTGATGAACCGTCTTTGATGGCCATCGGATCAACCGCCCCCGCGCGTCAAACTGGCGCAACACCGTTTCAACCAAGGTCGCATCCGGCAAGGCAGGCGCGGGTTTCGCCAATCGTTCCTGCGCGGTGTGGATTGCACGCAAATGCTGCACGTTGCGATACCCCGCCGCACGCGCGGTCATGTTCATAAAGGTGAGGTGGCCGGGATCACCCGACCCATTGGCCAATTCCCGACGCAATGCCGTTGTAAAGGCAGAAAGATCCGGAATCGAAAGAGAGATGACTTCACGCGTCATGTGTTCCTCTGACTTGGGCCCATCGGATCGCGGTCACCGCTTGCGAAGGGCCCGCTGAGAAAGACGCGGAATCCGTTTCGAGAAACAGGTTTAGCTTGGCCAGATGGCCCGGTGACGCCTGGGTGAACTGCCGACCCTGAGCCCGAGTCTATCCCCAATCCCCCTATGCCGCCAAGGGTCAAAGATCGAATGTCGCAAAAACCGGCGCGTGGTCCGACGGCTGATCCCACCCTCGCACAGCGCGCAGAACGCGGCTGGAATGAGAGGCATTCGAAATGTCGGGCGTCGCCCAGATGTGATCCAGCCGACGGCCCTTGTCGGCACTGTCCCAATCGGGGCTGCGGTAGGACCACCAACTGTAAAGAAGTCCGCTGGGAATATCCTTGCGCGTGATATCGACCCAGCCCCCGGCCTCTTGCGCTTGGGCAAGATGATCCACCTCGATCGGAGTGTGGCTGACGATCTTGAGCAGCGCTTTGTGGTTCCAGACGTCA
Organism: Paracoccaceae bacterium; assembly: GCA_023263735.1. GTDB lineage: Bacteria > Pseudomonadota > Alphaproteobacteria > Rhodobacterales > Rhodobacteraceae > Pseudotabrizicola. Next base: position 1,235 of record JALQUQ010000154.1, read on the forward strand.
TCCTCACGCGGGGCAATGTTCAGATCCCCGACCAGAATCGACTTTTGCGGTTTGGATGCCCGGAAATCATCGCGCAAATGGGTCAGAAAATCGAGTTTTTGCCCGAATTTCACGTTTTCAGATCGGTCGGGAATGTCGCCACCCGCCGGGACATAGCAATTGTGAATCGTAACCCCGTTTTCAAGCCGCGCGGCGACGTGACGGGCGTGGCCCAGTTGCGCCCAATCGGTGGAACCCGCATCCGTGATGGGCAGTTTGGACAGGATGGCAACACCGTTGTACCCCTTTTGCCCACGCGCAACCATGTGAACGTAACCAAGCGCCTGAAATTGCTCGACCGGAATTTTTTCGACCGGGCTTTTGCATTCTTGCAGGCACAGAATATCCGGCGTCTCTTCCGTCAAAAGACGGGCAACCAATGCTTCGCGCAGGCGAACCGAATTGATGTTCCATGTGGCCAAAGTAAAGGTCATCACCCGCCCCCGTAATCTGTTACGCTGTGAGGTATGACCCAGATCGACCCGGAAATGAAGCGCAACCGCCAGAATGATCAGATTTCGCCAGACTGAAAGTTGCAGGCGACGTTGCGCCAAAAAAAGGCCGGGCGATGGCCCGGCCAGTTCCAACAGGGAGGTTCCGCGTCATAACCCCGGCGCGAAAAGGGGAACCTTTCGGGACTGGATAGCCGTGCCCCTTAATACAACCCTACATTAATGAACAATGAGGCAACAATAGGACATTAGGAGACCAACCGATATCCACCCGATTCTGTGACCAAAATGCGCGCACTTGACGGATCAGGCTCGATCTTTTGACGCAACCGGTAGATGTGCGTTTCAAGCGTGTGGGTTGTAACCCCCGCGTTATAGCCCCAAACTTCGTGCAACAATACGTCACGGGCAACCACCCCGGTTTGGGCGCGATACAGGAATTTCAATATGTTGGATTCCTTTTCGGTCAACCGGATCTTTTTGTCCCTTTCGTCCACCAGCAATTTCTGTGCGGGCTTGAACGTATACGGGCCAAGCTGGAACACCGCATCTTCGGACTGTTCATGTTGGCGCAACTGCGCGCGAATCCGGGCCAAAAGAACCGGAAATTTGAACGGCTTGGTCACATAATCATTCGCACCGGAATCAAGGCCAAGGATCGTATCGGCGTCGGTATCGTGTCCGGTCAACATCATGATCGGGCTTTTCACGCCAAGCTTGCGCATCCGGCGGCACAGTTCGCGGCCATCCGTATCCGGCAGACCAACGTCCAAGATCACCAGATCATAGATCGCGGCTTTTGCCTTTTCCATGCCCTCGGCACCGGTTCGCGCCTCAAACACGTCAAAGTCTTCGGTCATAACCAGTTGTTCTGAAAGCGCTTCGCGCAGATCATCGTCGTCGTCTACAAGCAGAATTTTGCGAAGTTGGGCCATTGTCCAAGCCTCCATCAGGTGTCTTGAACAAGAGATGCGCAGCAATCACATTTCTTGCAACGGATGCTACGAATTTCTCACGCGGACGTGTCAAAGGCAGACGGTATGTTTCAATTTCCGGCGGCTGTGGCTAGAGATTGCCAACAGGAGTGACACATGACCCTTTCGCCGTCGATTCAGGAACAGTTGCAACGCGCCCGAGGCGACTTGCGCCTTGGCTTGCCGATTGTGCTGTTTGGGGCCGAGGGATCGGCGTTGGCCATCGCAGTCGAGTCGCTGACCGCTGAACGACTCGCCGATCTGCGGTCGTTGGGCACCTTGGAATTGGCGCTGACTGCCCGGCGGGCGGAAACCTTGAAAGCCCGGGTTTATGACGGCGATCTGTGCCGTTTGGCGGTGGCAGATGACCGGGGGTTGGATTGGCTGCAATCGGTGGCGGACCCCTCGGATGATTTGTCGTCACCGCTGAAAGGTCCATTTCATTCGTTGCGCGATGGCAGCGCGCTCTTCCACAGGGTTGCCATTGCGCTGACCAAGTCGGCCCAATTGCTGCCCGCGGCAGTGGTCGTTCGGCTGAAAGAGGGGGCCACTTTGGCCACCCAGATGAACCTGAGCACGTTGCCTGCCGATCAAATCGCGCCAACACTTGCCTCTTTGTCGCCCATGACCGAGGTGAGCGCCGCGCGCCTTCCCATGGTTGCCAGCGCTGCCGGGCGCGTGCATGTCTTTCGCCCCCTGGACGGTGGGGAAGAGCATTATGCAATCGAAATCGGCAGCCCGGATCGCGACAAGCCCGTGTTGGCGCGGCTTCACTCTGCCTGTTTTACAGGGGATGTTCTTGGAAGCCTGAAATGCGATTGCGGCCCGCAGCTGCGCGCCGCCCTCTTGCAGATGGGGCAAGAAGGCTCGGGCGTGCTGCTCTATCTGAATCAGGAAGGGCGCGGGATCGGTCTGGCGAACAAGATGCGGGCCTATTCCTTGCAGGATCAAGGCTTTGATACGGTCGAAGCCAACCATAGGCTGGGGTTCGAAGATGACGAGCGCGACTTCAGGATTGGCGCCGAAATCCTGCGCAAACTTGGGTTCTCATCAGTGCGCCTGTTGACGAACAACCCCAAAAAGATCGCCATGATGACGGGTTGCGGATTTTCAGTCACGGAACGTGTTCCCCTTAAGGTTGGCGAAACGCCTCAGAATAAGGGCTATCTGGCGACCAAAGCGCGGAAGTCAGGTCACCTTCTATGAATCGTTGGGATCTGGTCGTCTCAAAATCCGGCGCGCGGATGGCAGGGCGGCAGTTTCCCTGTTCGATTGGGCGGGGCGGCATCGTTCCGGCCGAACTGAAACGCGAAGGCGACGGCGCAACGCCCATGGGCACGCATCGGATCGTGGATGTGCTTTACAATGCCTCACGCCTGCCCCGCCCATCAAAATCGGCGCGCGCCGTTGGCCATTGGGATCGATGGTCAGACGATGTTCGTGACCCCGAGTACAATCACCACGTCCAACTCCCGCATGTGTTCAGCCATGAACGTCTTTGGCGCGACGATCCCCTTTACGATCTGGTCTTGGTGACCGATTGGAATTGGCCGCAGGCAAAACCCGGAAAGGGTTCAGCGATCTTTGTTCATAGGTGGCGGCGGCCACGCTTTCCCACCGCCGGATGCGTGGCCTTTGCGCCGCGCGACCTGTTGTGGATCGCCAAAGCCCTACGACCGACTTCGCGCCTGGTGATTGAATAGGCGCGCATTCCGCTTCCCAAACCGCTTTGGACGGCCTATGATCAGGTCTGGGAGAAGGAGACGGAAATGGCGCGGGCAGCTTCGGCACAGGGCGGTAAAGACGAACTTTTTGCTTTGCGGCTGGAACGATCGGCGCCGGATCTTTGGCCCATGCTTGACCTGCTCTATGGCCACCACCCCGATTATGAACAATTCCGTGCCGCGCTCCTCAAGACATTGAAAAAGGCGTGGGACTCCCGTCCCGACGACCTGTGCCAACTTGATCTTAGACGCGATCTGAACCCTGAATGGTTCCGCAAGCCGGATATGGCGGGTTATGTGTTCTATATCGACCGCTTTGCAAAGGATCTTAGTCAAGTTTTTGAAAAAATTGACTATTTGCAGGAACTTGGCATCACCTATGTTCATCTGATGCCCTGCCTGAAACCACGGCCGGGCGACAGTGACGGAGGATACTCCGTCATGGATTACCGCAAGATCAACCCGGATTATGGGTCGATGGATGATTTCGAAGCGCTGACCAAGGCGCTCCGCGAACGTGGAATTTCTGTCTGCATCGACCTTGTCCTGAACCACACGGCAAAAGAGCATGCTTGGGCCAAAAAGGCCGCCAAGGGTGACAAGAAATACCAAGATTATTACCTGATGTTTGACGACGACACGCTTCCAAAGCGGTATGAAGAGTCGTTGGTTGAGGTGTTTCCCGACAATGCGCCGGGCAATTTCACCTATTACCCCGATTTTGGGAAATGGGTCTGGACCACCTTTAACGAACATCAGTGGGATCTGAACTGGGCGAATCCGCAGGTCTTTCTGGAAATCGTCGACATCATGCTTTTTCTGGCAAACCGCGGCGTCGATGTCTTGCGATTGGATGCTGTGGCCTTCATGTGGAAACGCATGGGCACGCGTTGCCAGTCGGAGCCCGAGGTTCATATGATTCTTCAGGCGCTGCGGGCATGTTCGCGGATCGCTTCGGCCTCTGTTCTGCATCTGGAAGAGGCCATCGTTTCTCCGGCCGAAATGCTCCCCTATCTGGGTCGCGGACTCCACGATGGGAAAGAGGGCAACCTTGCCTATCATAACAGCCTGATGGTTCAGTATTGGTCGGCCCTTGCCAGCCGGGACACGACCCTGATGACACAGGTTCTTGCCCGCCATTTCCCGGAAACGCTCAGTAATGCCACCTATGCGACCTATATTCGCTGCCACGATGATATCGGTTGGGCAATAACGGATGAGGATGCGCAGGCTGCAGGGCTAAGCGGGCACCATCATCGCGCATTTCTTTCGGACTTTTACGATGGAACCTTCCCCGGTTCCTTTGCCCGGGGCACGCTGTTTCAGGTGAACGAGGCGACGGGCGACAAGCGGATTTCGGGCACGTTTGCCAGTCTTGCAGGTGCCGAGGCCGGCCCCGAACAGCGGGAATTCGCAGTGCAACGCATGCTGATGGGCCATGCCCTGATCGCAAGTTTTGGCGGAATCCCCTTGATTTACATGGGGGACGAAGTCGCGCTGACCAACGATTATGGCTATGTGAACGCCCCCGATCATGCGCATGACAGCCGTTGGATTCATCGGCCCCAGATGGATTGGGCGGCGACGGACCTTGCCGATGCAAATGCAATGTCGACGCGGGTTTATCTTGGCACCCGTGATATTCTGGCCCGCCGGAAAGAAATTCAAGGGCTGCATGCGGCTTATGGAACGCGGATTTGCTTTGGTCCAAATCGGGCGATCTTTGCCTTTGCGCGCTTGGCGCCAACGGGAACAATCTTGTGCCTGTTCAACTTTTCGGAACAGTGGCAATCCTTGCCGACACAGTGGTTGGATCAGCAAGGTTTGACCCGCTATCATGACCTGTTGTCGGATCACCCAATTGCAGTGTCAGATGGCCAAGTTTCAAGCAGGGGGCGTGCTACTTGGCGTAGTCGTCGCGGATACGGCCAATCCGTTGACCACAGACCGTATTCTGTATTCGGGTATGAGCAACGGAGCGACAGGTGCAACCAAGCGCATCCCGTTCCGTAGGCATAACAGCGATAACTTTGCGAGTGGGC
>JALQUQ010000155.1 GCA_023263735.1 Paracoccaceae bacterium
GCTGCAGATGATGGCGGGGATGCTGAATGTTTCGATCCGCTGGCTGTTGACGGGCGAGGGCGAGGGGCTGGATCAGCCCGCAGGCCCCGAACGGCTGGGACCCGAAGCCAAGGAAATGCTGATGGAACTTGCCCGGATGCGCACACAGATGTTGTCCCTTACCAATGAAATGGGGCAGATGGAGAAACGGTTGCGGCAGATCCTGCGGGGCAGAGGTTAAAATGATGGAAACGGCAGAGGCTCGGATCAAGCGGATGACCATGCGGTCATGGCGGCGCGGGACCAAGGAAATGGATCTGGTTCTGGGCCCTTGGGCCGACGTGCATCTGGCCGGGCTGAGCGAGGAGCGGTTGGCGCTTTACGATCGTCTGCTTGAAGAAAACGATCAGGACCTGATGGCCTGGATCCTTGGGCAGGCCGAAGCACCCAGCCATCTGGCGGAATTCCTGACCGAAATTGCCGATTACGCGCGGGTGCGTCTGGCAAAAAAATAGTCGGGCCGCAGATCGGTTTACGGAATGTTTGCGGTTTGTGCTGATTCTACCCCTGTTTTCTGGACGGCGGAGTAGTTGCATGACCCTTCAATCCTCCATGCCAGCCCCGGTGCTGGATGGGTCCCAAAAGATGGTTCTGTTGGGATATCTCGAAAATCTGGCCTTGGTCGAACGTCTGCACCGGCTGATCCTTGACGTCATCAAGGATGAGTTTGAACGTTTGAATCTGCTGGAAATCAACGCGGTTCAGGCCTTGCTGCTGTTCAATGTCGGCGAGAATGAGGTGACGGCCGGTGAACTGAAAAGCCGCGGGTATTATCAGGGGTCGAACGTCAGCTATAATCTGAAAAAGCTGGTGGAGCTGGGCTATATGCACCACCAGCGCAGCGAGGTGGATCGCCGTTCGGTGCGTGTGCGGCTGACCGACAAGGGCCGCCGGGTGCGTGGCATGCTGGATGGCCTGTTTCTGAAACATGCCGACACGCTTTTGCGCCGCCATCTGGTCGATGCCGACGGGATGGAGCAGGTGAACAGCACCCTGAAACGGTTGGAGCGGTTTTGGACCGAACAGATCCGCTATATCTATTGACGCGGTCGGCGCCACAGATGGGCGTGGGTGGAAAAAGCACCCTGCAGCTTGGCCAGAATGCGGTTTGCGTGACCGGGGGGGGCGACTTGGCCGTTGGAAAGGCGGTCGATGATCACCTCGGGCGGGCAGGGGCGGTCTGAGATCGGGTCGTGATAGCGGGGATAGGCGATCAGCGCGGCGTGAATCAGCTGAAGCAGGCTGGGGCGGGGCAGGGGATGACCATCAGGCGCCTGCCTGCGGCGAAGCGGCGTCGGGCCAAGGTCGCGCGTCAGCCCCCATCCGGCATAAAAGGGCGCGCCCAAACAGGTGACCGGCTTGCCACGGATCAGGGCCTCAAAGCCAAGCAGGCTGGTCATCGTCCAGACCTCGTCGCAAGCCTCGATCAGGGCGATCGGATCGGCCTTCTGCGCGATGACATCGGCAAGGGTCAGCGCCTGATCTTTGGTGATCGCCCCAGGGCGCAGGCCCGCCTCGACATCCGGATGGGGTTTATAGACCAACACCGCGTGAGGGTTTTGGGACCGCACCGCCTGCAGCAATGCGAGATTGGTTGCGATATCGGTGGTTCCACAGCGAATTGACGCATCGTCTTCGACCTGGCCGGGAACCAGAATGCGGTGGCCGGGCGGCAAATCTGGGTTGGTTTGCGCCAGATTGTACTTCGACACCCGTGCCCGGATGACCGCCTGCTGCAGGTTTTCGGCCCGCCTTGCGCCGCCGGGCGGAAGGGGGGAGAGGATCAGATCTTCCAGCCGCGAAGGCTGGTTGGGATCAAAGTAAATCCCCTTTGGATCAACGATCAGCGACAGCGGGGGAATAAGGTCGGCCCCCAGCCCGCGCGACCGCAAAAAGCCGTCCTCCACCCGCAGGAGCCCGGGATGGGACAACCCTTCGGAGGCGGTGCCCCAGACCAAAACCGAACGGTCGTTTTTCGCGGCCATGGTCTTTGAAAACGTCAAAGGTTTCTCACGCCCGAAAAACCGTTGCAGATGGCTGCGCTTCCACAGGCGCATGCCGACCGCCACATGGCCCCGGCGATCCTGGCGAAAGGCTTTGACCTCGGCCTCGATCTGATCCAGCGCCTCTTCAAAGCTGCACAGGCGATCGCGGCACGGGTCATACCAGACGGGGGCTAGGATCATCGCCCCGGCAAAAAGCTGGGTCTTGGTCAGGCGTCGATTGCGACGGGGCGACGTGGGCCCCCGGTCGTCGGTCAGCCCCCAGCCCGCATAAAAGGGCGTGCCATAGACCTTGGGTCGGTGCCCGGCCAAAATCGCCTCGAACCCCAATTGCGACGAAACCGTATAGACGGCCACCGCCCCCTGCAGCAAAGCCCAAGGCGAAACCGGTTGATCGAAAAAGGTCACATCCGGCACCGAGGGAGGCGTTGCGAACGACCCTTTCCGCAGGCCCGCCATCGCATCGGGATGCGCCTTGATCAAAATCGGCAAATGCGGAAACTCGGCCCGGGCATCGGCAACCATCTGATGAAACGTGGCTTCGGTTGCGCCCGAGGCCAGCACCGAGGCATCCCGATCGCTTTGATCGACGACAAGGACATACCCCGGCGGGGGCGGTGGCAGGTCTGGGTCATGATTATTGTATTTTGACAAGTCATGGGCGATCAATCGGCCCGTTCCGGCCCTCGCACGATCCAAAAGGTTCGAATCGTCCAAGTCTTCGGACTGTAGGATCTGCTCTAGGCGGGAGGGGCGACGCCCATCGAAATGCACACCGACGGGATCGATCAAAAGCCCCATCGGCCCTTCGCCCAGACGGCCGGGGCGGATCGAACGGAGAAAGGCATCCTCGACCCGGATCAGCGCGCAATTGCGGGTTCGCGCGACTTTTTCGCCCCGATGGGCAAAGGGACTTTGCCCCCAAACCACCACCCCATCCTGCGGGCCGGGCAGGCCCACGGCCAAGTGATGGCCCGAAAGTTCCAGAATGCGGCGCACCCGTTTTTGCCGCGCAAAGCCCAGATTGAAATAGCAAAGCCGCCGAGGGGGACCCTCGACGGCCTTGGGTTTTTCATCCGGGCGCGGGGCCACGAGAGACCTAGCCGCCGGTCCCCACCGTCGCCAGCGAGTCTGCGGTGGTCGCGGTGCCGGTGATGGCAGACAGCGTTTTCTGCCACTGAACATAGGGCGCTTCGGTCACGTAGACCGTGTCGCCGTCGCGCACGATAAAGTCCCGCGCCTCGAACATGCCGGTCGGCCGTGTGAGGTCAAGCACATAGATCATGCGCTGATCCCCCTGCAAATCCTTACGCCCCAGAACCGCGTTTGCAATTTCAGCCGGTTCGTTGCGGAAGACGAAAACCCCCGTCGGATCAGCCGCTTGGGTGTTCAGGCCGCCCACGATGGCAATCGCTTCGATGGCGGAAAGCGTTTGGGTTTCAAAGGGCACACGGTTTTGCGTGCCGGTCGCGCCAAGCGCCACGAAACTGCGGGTGTCCCGCTCGACGACGATCTTGTCGCCACCGCGCAAGGCCACGTCGAACTTGGGGTTTTCGTACAGATCCTGCAGCCAAACCCGTTCGGTCACCGTGCCGCGGGTCACGCGGATGATCGCCGTTTCCGGATCGATGGTCACCCCGCCCGAACGGGCGATCATGGCCGAGAGCGTGCGGGTCGGGCGTTCGATGGCATAGATGCCGTTTGCCCCGACCGAGCCCTGAACCGAGACGGTCGCCCCATCCCCCGCCACGCGCTGAACGCTGACCTGCGGGTCGGGGGTTTGGGTGTCAAGCTTGCGGGTGATGGCCTGCCGCAGCCCCTCGGGCGTTTGGCCGGCGGCCTTGATCCGGCCCGCATAGGGCACGAAAATATAGCCTTGACCGTCAACCTGCACCTCGGTCAGGGCGCTGACGCGCTGGCCGGTGTTGCCCAAAAGCGGATCGTCACGCACGTTTTCAAACACGGTCATGCCCAACGTGTCGCCGGGATTGATCGTATCCGAACCGACCACTCCGGCCGAGACGAACCTGCTGGAAAATCCAAAGGCCGGGATCACGGCTGTGGCCCGGGTCACGCGGGGATTGACCGAGACGATGAAGGCATCGCCCTCGCGCAGCACAGAGCCGGCGAAAATCTCGCGCTTATTCGGCCCGCTGCGAGGCAAACCGCACGAGGCAGTTGTCGCAACCAAGGCTGCAAGGGCCAAGGCTTTTGCCCCCCTTGATGTCATCACTTTCACTGCTCGGGCTCCTTGAACTGGATTTGCCTCAAGTTTTGCCTGCAAACCTACAGAAGTATGGAACAAAACGCCAGAGGGCAGATCGGCGCCTAGTTCACAAGTCGCAACTGTTGCCGTGGAGTCGCGTTTCCCTTGGCCAAGGCTTCATAGGGATCTTCGGGTGAAAGCATCATATCGACCACCTGACGCAGCAGTTCACGACGCCCGCGCGACGAATAGAAACCGCCCGCGATCTGGCTGGTTTCCAAAAGGTAATGGCGGTAATCGCGATAAGCCCGCGCATCGGGGCGCAGGGGATGGGCAAAGAAGTCTGGCAGCGACTGGGTCGAAACGAATTCCGGTTTGGCATAAACGGCCGCGCCGAATGTCTTGAGCGGCATGCCGCGCCACAGCACCTGTTGCGCCGAGGTGGAGTTGACCGTCACAGCCGTGCGGGCGTGGTTCAAAAGCTGAGCAAGCTTTCCCCCCCGCACGAAATGAACCCGGCCCTGAAGTCCAAGCTCGCGCGCCAGTCTTTTGATTTCGCGGGACAGCGGGGCACGGCCGTCCTCCAGCGGATGGGCCTTGAACACCAGATGGTGATGGGGCGGCGCGCCTTTGGCAAAACCGTCGCAGACCAGCGCCAGAAATTCGGACATCGATTTGAACGGCGAATGCATTCGGAAACTGGAGTCATGCTCCAGTTGCAGCAAGGCGATGTGATAGGGGAAACCGCCGTTTCTGATCCGGTATTCGGCCACCATCCGTTCCCAACGGTGAAAGGGCAAAAGGACCAGACGCCTGCAATACAGCAGAAATTCTTGCCAGACCGTGTGGTCGCGATGGGGGCGGAACTGCGGATAATGCCGCCGCCCGGTCAGAACGAACCAATGATAAAGCGCGCCCCAAAACATATGCTGGCGCATGTCGCCCCACCGGGCCGGGGCCTCGGGCAGATCCATTTCGGCGTTTCTCAGCGCGGTTTGCATCTCGGGCACGGAGGTGTTCATCAGGCGCGAATGGCCATTCGATCCGCCGCGTTCATAGGTCACCCAATAGGGCCGCAGGTAGCCTTCTTCAAAGACATGGATTTGCACCCCGCGCTTGCGGGCCACATCAATCGCCATGGCATGAACGGGGCGCGTGTCGCCATAGATCACCAGATCGGTGATTGCCTTTTCAGTCATCAGGCCATCGACAAAGGCAGACCAATCCTCAGGCGCGCCCTGCCATGGGATAAAGCTGGCACGATTGCGCCAAAACACCTGATCGCCCAGATTGAAGCCAACCCGCCAGACCTGCGCCCCGGCTTTCCCCAACATCTGGCCCAGACCATGGAAAAACGGGCCATGGGGACCTTGAAGAAAAAGGAAACGGCGGTTCTCTCCGGTAATGGGCATGGGCACTCGCATCTCAAACACAGGTCTGAGGGTGAAAAATGAGGCATAATCCTTAACTGATAAAGGGGAAGAGCGGCGAATTTTTGTCAATTCTGATCTTCTTGCGTGGAATTTGCCCGCGATATAGGCATGGTGGCCAAAGGAGATTTGCCATGTTCACAGGGATTGTCACCGATATCGGCGAAGTGTTGCAGGTCGAGCAGCAGGGTGACCTGCGCGCCCGGATCGGCACGTCATACGATGTCAACGGCATTGATATCGGGGCTTCCATTGCCTCTGATGGGGTCTGCCTGACCGTGATCGCCAAGGGCAGCACGCCGCGCAACTGGTATGATGTGCAGATTTCGGCCGAGACGATTTCCAAGACCAATCTGGGCAAATCCGCGTGGACCGTGGGGCGCAAGCTCAATCTGGAGCGGGCCCTGCGTCTGGGCGACGAATTGGGCGGGCATATCGTTTCGGGCCATGTCGATGGCGTTGCCGAGGTGGTCAGGATGGTCCCCGAGGGCGATAGCCTGCGCGTGACCTTTCGCGCCCCGAAAGAACTGGCCAAGTTCATCGCGCCCAAGGGGTCGGTGGCCCTGAACGGCACATCGCTGACGGTGAATGAGGTGGATGGCACCGATTTCGGCATCAACTTCATTCCGCATACCCAGCAGGTCACGACATGGGGCGGGATCAAACTGGGCGATTTCGTCAATCTGGAAGTCGATACGATGGCGCGATATGTGGCGCGCCTGCGGGAATGGTCGTAACGCCCGCGGGCATTGGTCATAACGGCGGCCCCGAAATGTC
>JALQUQ010000156.1 GCA_023263735.1 Paracoccaceae bacterium
ATAAGGGCGATCTTGGGTCGTGCCATTTGTCCGGTCTCCCGTCTGGTGATGAGTCGGGGCATGGGGTAGCCCCTTGCGCGCCGTCTGGCAAGCGGCGAGACGGGGTCACGGTATGCAAATGTGTGCGGAAATTGACGCAGGGCATGGTCGGCGCCCTTTGTTTGCGCTAACCACGTTGCAGAGACGGAGGGGCCGGATGGACGGGTACAGTTTTTGGGCAATTGCCACGATCGCTGCGATGTTGGTGGGGGTCAGCAAGGGCGGATTGCCGATCGTCGGCATGTTGGCGGTTCCGGTGCTGTCGCTGAAAATCTCGCCCGTTACGGCGGCCGGATTGCTGTTGCCGGTCTATGTGGTGTCGGATGTGTTCGGCGTCTGGGCCTATCGCAAGGCATTTGATCGGCGCGTGCTGGCGATCCTGGTGCCCTCGATGATCCTTGGGGTCGGGGTGGGTTGGGCGACGGCGCATCTGATGCCCGAGTGGATGGTGACCATGGTGGTTGGTCTGATCGGTGTTGCCTTTGTCGCCAATTACACGCTGCGCAAAAAGCCGGGGGGCGAAGCGCGGCAGGCAAAGGTTGCGCCGGGGGTGTTCTGGGGGTCGCTGTCTGGTTTTACCAGCTTTGTCAGCCATGCCGGTGCGCCGCCCTATCAGGTTTATGTTCTGCCGCTGAACCTGCCCAAGGCCGTTTTCGCCGGAACCACCACGATTGCCTTTGCCATCATCAATGCCGTGAAACTGGTGCCCTATTACTTTTTGGGGCAGTTGAACCCGTCCAGCATGGTTGTGGCCCTGTATCTGATGCCCGCCGCCGCTTTGGCCGTGTTCATTGGGGTCAAGGTGGTCAAGCGCATGTCGGAAAAGCTGTTTTTCCGTCTGGTGCTGACGGCGCTGGCCTTGGTGTCGATCAAGCTGATCTGGGATGGTGCGGTTGCGGGTGGTCTGATCGGGTGATCAGGCGGGCGCGCCGGGAAGATCGACGCGGGGCGTGACCGTTTCGAAATTTTGACCCGTGGCCAGCAGGCAGGTGGTGCCTGTGGGCAGCGTTACCGCGATTGTCCAACTGCCGGTTTCTTCCGAAGCAAAAAGCTCCATCATCTGGCCTTGTGTTGCCAATCCGATGCTGCGCGGGGTTTCCCCGAACCGGGTTTTCAATTGCGAAATGACCGACTCGCGCGGGGCGCAGATCGGGTTTTGCTGGGCGGGGGCCGCGCAGGGCAGGATCAACGCGATCAGGGTCAGGGTCCAAAGGCGCATGGTCGTCCTTTCTGCGGGTGTGCCCGCTGTCAGAGGTTTTCCGTCTGTCCCCCCCTATGATCCGCCTGTGCCTGCGGTTTCGCATTCGTCTTTGGGTATCAGAGTTGCGCCGAGGGTGTCAGAAAGTGGTTAACGGCGCGCCCGTCTGATATTGCTGCGTTGCGGCAAAATTTGGCTTGCTGTTTGTGATAAAATATTGCCATTTGGCGCAAGATTGTTACGCAAAGGACGAATCATGGCCCCCGCAAACCGCCCCTTCCGTTCGGTTCTGTACATTCCCGGTTCGAAAGAACGGGCGCTGGAAAAGGCGATGGGTCTGGCGGCGGATGCGATCATCTTTGATCTTGAGGATGCGGTGGCCCCTGACGAAAAGGTCAATGCACGGGCAACGCTGGCTGCGGCGCTGAATGGCGATTATGGCCGCCGGGCGCGGATTGTGCGCATCAACGGGTTGGATACGGACTGGGGGGCCGAAGATGCCAAGGCCTTTGCCGATCATCCGGGCGTCGATGCGATCCTGATCCCCAAGGTCAACAGCCCGGCCGATCTGGATGCCGTGGCGGCGCTGGCCCCGGCAAAGCCGCTGTGGGCGATGATGGAAACCGCGCTTGGCATGCTGAACGCCGGGCAGATTGCCGCGCATCCGCAGCTTGCCGGCATGGTCATGGGCACCAACGATTTGGCCAAGGAACTGGGCAGCCGGTTCCGCGCCGATCGTTTGCCGCTGCAAACCGGGCTTGGCCTTTGCGTTCTGGCCGCCAAGGCCCATGGCCGGGTGATCGTGGATGGCGTCTACAATGCGTTCAAGGACGATGCGGGCCTGCAGGTCGAATGCGATCAGGGCCGCGACATGGGCTTTGATGGCAAAACCCTGATCCACCCGCTGCAACTGGACATCGCCAATGCGGCCTTTGCCCCGACCGAGGCCGAAGTTGATCTGGCCCGCCGTCAGATTGCGGCCTTTGATGCCGCGATTGCCGAGGGGCAGGCCGTGGCCGTGGTCGATGGCAAAATCGTCGAAAACCTGCATATCGTGACGGCGAAGGCGACGCTCGCCAAGGTCGAGGCGATTGCGGCGATGGCCGAATAAGGCCATGGTGCCGGCAAACAGCCGGAGGTAACCGATGATTTGGCTCATTCTTGGCGTGGCGCTCTGGACTGCCGCGCATCTGTTCAAACGTGTGATGCCCGAGGCGCGGGCGAAACTGGGCGATCCGGGCAAGGGGATCATGGCTGTTGCCATCCTCGTTTCGGTCGTGTTGATGGTGATGGGGTATCGCAGCGCCGACGGAGCGGAATTCTGGGCCCGCAACGAAATGATGGTGCGGCTCAACAATCTGTTGGTTCTGTTCGCCTTTTACCTCTACGCCGCGTCGGGCATGAAAACCGGGATCACCCGCGTGATCCGGCACCCGCAGTTGACGGCGGTCAAGATCTGGGCGGTTGCCCATCTTTTGGTCAATGGGGATCTGGCGTCGATCATCCTGTTCGGCGGCATGCTGGCTTGGGCCGTTGTCAGCGTGATTGTCCTCAATCGCAGCGCGGGCGCATGGGTCAAGAACCCGCCTGTACCGGTGGCCAAGGAAATCATGGCGGTCGTGGGTGCGGTGGTCGTGACCGGGGTGGTCATGGGCATTCATAACTGGCTTGGCTATCAGCCGTGGGGATAAGACTATGAAACTTTATCGCTTTTTGTCCGAAGACGACACATCGGCCTTTTGCCACAAGGTGACGGCCGCTCTGAACAAAGGGTGGGAATTGCACGGGTCGCCCACCTATTCCTTTGACGCGTCCAAAGGGGTCATGCGGTGCGGTCAGGCCGTCACCAAAGACGTTCCGGGCGACTATCATCCCGACATCAAACTTGGCGAGCAATAAGCGCCTCGCCCCTATCGGAAGGAAGCACCCCATGAAAACGAACCCGGGTCGGTTCTTTGAAGATTATCGGTTGGGGGAAACCATTGTTCATGCGGTGCCCCGGACCTTGTCGGGCGGAGAGCGTGCGCTTTATCATGCGCTGTATCCCGCCCGTCATGCCCTGTATTCCTCGGATCAATTCGCGCGGTCTTGTGGCTTGCCAGCCTCGCCCATCGATGATCTGGCCGTGTTTCACACGGTTTTTGGCAAGACCGTTCCGGATATCAGCCTGAATGCCGTGGCCAATCTGGGCTATGCCGAAGGCCGTTTCCTGCAACCCGTCTATCCGGGCAATACCCTGTCGAGCGAAAGCACGGTGATCGGGCTCAAGGAAAATTCGAACGGCAAGTCGGGCGTGGTTTACGTACGGACCCGGGGCTATAATCAGGATCACGAGCCGGTTCTGGAATATGTGCGTTGGGTCATGGTGCGAAAAGGCCGTCTGGATGCACCGACCCCGGCCGCGGTCGTGCCGCAGCTTGCCCCGGTTGTGGTGCCCGAGGCGCTGACGATCTCCAAACGGTTGGATTTCAGCCGATATGATTTCACGCTGGCGGGCGAGCGTTATCGCTGGTCCGATTATGAAGTCGGCGAAATCATTGACCACGTGGACGGCGTCACCATCGAAGAAGCCGAACATATGCTGGCCACGCGTCTGTGGCAGAACACGGCAAAGGTGCATTTTGACGCCACCGTGCGCGAAGATGGCAAACGTCTGATCTATGGTGGCCATATCATCAGCCTTGCGCGGGCCTTGTCGTTCAACGGTTTGGCGAATGCGCAGATGATCGTGGCGATCAATGGCGGGGCGCATGCCAACCCGTGCTTTGCTGGCGATACCGTTCGCGCCTGGACCGAGGTGCTGGACAAGGCGGAAACCGCCCGCCCCGGGGTCGGGGCCCTGCGTTTGCGGCTGGTCGCGACCAAGGGCGCCGCTGGCGCGCTGCGGGGCGAGGATGGCAAATACCTGCCCGATGTGCTGCTGGATCTGGACTACTGGGTGTTGGTGCCCGTCTGATCAGGCCCCCAAGTGCCAGCGCTCCCGCCCTTTCGCGGTGGCGATCACATCACAATCTACAACATATGGGGCGGGCCGGTCGGCTCGCCCCTTGTTCTTTTTCTGAAAACCGCGCATTGTTTGAAAAAAATACAAGCAGTCTACAGGTGTCTTATGCGCATGCTCCTTTTGTCCGCTTCGGCGGTCTTCGCGCTTTGCTCGATGGCCAGCGCCGAGCAGCTTTCGTTCAAATATGGTGTCACGGCGACCAGCCGCTATGTCGCATCCGGCATTGCGCAATCCGGCGGTTCGGCGATCCAGCCTTGGGCGGAGATGGGCTACGGCGGACTTTACGCGGGCGTTTGGGGTTCGACCGTGGCGCGGACTGTGACCGGTGCCGCGTTCGAGGTTGACCTGACCTTTGGGTATCGGGGCAATCTGGGCAAGCTGGACTATGACATCGGCTATGCGCGTTATTACTATCTGGGGTCGTTCAACAATTGCTGCGGCCAGTTCATTCTGGATCTGAACACCGCGCCGAACGACACGGCGGAGTTGGGGATGCGCTTGGCCTATGACCCCGATGCCGGGGCGACAGACGCGCGCCTGAGTGCCGATTTCGCCTTTGGCGACAAGGTGACCTTGGGCGGACAAGTGGGCAACGTCACAAACGGTGGCCAGACCTATTGGAGCGTTGGGGGAAGCTATGCCATCAACGACCGGATTTCGCTGGGCGCCCGGTGGCATGATTCCACCAAGAGCAAGGGTGTTGCCGTCCTTTCGGCCGAATACAACTTCTGATCTGTCCCGGATTTCTGGCCAAGGCCGCGAGTCGACGCTCGCGGCCTTTTTGTTTTTGCGCCCAGTCGCAAAGACAAAGGGGAACTGTGATCACGGCCTGAAAATTCGTGATCACAAATTGGGATTTTCTATTCTGTTAGCGCTAATTCTTTGCATCTGCGGCGAGGCGAGGCGTGACAGGGCGAAAAAAACCGTTATGCAAGGTAACAGAAAATCGAAGCGCGCCCCGGCTGTGGTTCTAACCGGCCAGACCCTTGGGCATGCCAGCGACAAAGGGAACCGAAATGGCAAACGTCAAGCGGGCCGAGCGGCCCCTTTCCCCGCATCTGCAGATCTATCGTTGGCATATTCCGATGCTGACCTCGATCCTGACCCGGATCACCGGCAACGGCCTGATCGTGGCGTTTCTGCTGGCCGTCTGGTGGCTGCTTGCTGCGGCAACCTCGCCCGAATATTTCGCCATAGCCAATGCCGTTGTGACCAGCTGGTTTGGCGATCTGGTCTTTACCGCGTCGCTTTGGGCGATCTGGTATCACTTCCTCGCCGGTCTGCGTCACCTGATCTATGACGCCGGCAGGGGCATGGACATTCCGACCGCTGAAAAGCTGGGTCTGGCCTGTCTGATCGGTTCGGTCGTTCTGACCGTGATCACACTTCTTCTGGTTATGTGAGGGCTGACATGCGTTACCTGACCGATCGTAAACGCGCCGTAGGAAAAGGGGCGTCGGGCACGGGCACCGAACACCACTGGTCGATGACGGTTTCGGCCGTTGGGCTGGCTCTGCTGGTTCCGGCTTGGCTTTATGTCTTTGGCAATGCCCTTGGCAAATCGCACGACGAGGTGGTCGCCACCTTTGGCCATCCGTTCCCGGCCATTCTGACGGCTTTGGTTCTGGTCGTGGGCATTCGCCATTTCATCGGTGGCGCGACCATCATGATCGAAGATTATCTGCGCGGCACCTCGCGCAAGTTGGCCGTGATCGGCGTGACCAGCCTTGGCTGGGTCATTGGCGCAACCGGGCTGTTCGCCCTTGCGCGCATGGCGCTTTGATCAGGCACGAAAAGGGACAAGAACATGAACGCCTATCCTTATGAAGTGCACGACTATGACGTGGTTGTGGTGGGGGCTGGCGGTGCCGGTCTGCGCGCGACCTTGGGCATGGCCGAACAGGGCCTGCGCACCGCCTGCGTGACCAAGGTTTTCCCGACCCGGTCGCATACCGTGGCCGCACAGGGCGGTATCGCCGCATCCTTGGGCAACATGGGCCCCGACAGCTGGCAGTGGCACATGTACGACACCGTCAAAGGGTCGGACTGGCTGGGTGACACCGACGCCATGGAATATCTGGCGCGCGAGGCGCCCAAGGCCGTGTACGAACTGGAACATTACGGTGTGCCGTTCAGCCACACCGAAGAGGGCAAGATCTACCAGCGCCCCTTTGGCGGCCACACCACCGAATTCGGCGAAGGCCC
>JALQUQ010000157.1 GCA_023263735.1 Paracoccaceae bacterium
GGCTGAAATGTTCGCCCCGCCGTTGCACAAGGATCAGAAAATCCCCGGCGCGGACGGGGCGAAATTTTCCTTGTCCAACAGGGATTTGCACCCCGGTTTCAATCATTTGCCGGATTTCTTCGGCGATCTGGCGGGCCAGTTCCACGGTGTGATGGCTGTCAGACACCAGATCGATCGGGTCCCAGCCATCCTCGTCTGCGGTCTTTTCGGCGGGGGGAATGATCGGCCACAGATCGACGCGCCCGGCCAGATCGTCAAAAAAGGCCAGATGGTGCGGCGCGTCCCCCATGGCCTGCGGAAAGTCATCCTTGAACACGGCATCGACCGTTTGCAGAATGGCGGGGGACGACCGGAACGAATAATCCAGCGTCAGATCCTGCATAGGCTGTTGAATAGCCTTGAACTTTTCGCCGAACTCGTCGCGCTTTCGATCAAAGGCCGCAAGGTTCGCGCCTTGGAACGAATAGATCGACTGCTTTTTATCGCCCACCACAAACAGGCTGCGGGGCCGGTCGCTGGCCCCCTGACCGGCGGTAAATTCGGCCGCCAGCTTTTCGATGACATTCCATTGTTCGGGCGACGTGTCCTGCGCCTCATCCACCAGAATATGATCGATGCCACCATCCAGCCGGAACAAAACCCAAGCGGCAAGCGCGGGGTCGTTCAACAATTGGCCGGCCTTTCGGATCAGGTCATCGAAATCCAGCAGGCCCTGCGCATCCTTGCGCTGATCGTAAAGCCCCAGAAACACACGGGCAAACCTATGAAGCGCCAAGGTTTTTTCGGCGGCCATCACGGCAATCCGGCGGGGGCGGGCGGATTCAACGCGCAGGCACAGATCGTTCAGCCGTTGCGCATCCTCGCCCAGCCGTTTGCGCGCATCTGCTGTTCCGATCTTGTCGGTCTTGGCGCTAAAGGGGTCTTTCGCGCCTGACCCGGTCAAACACAGGGATTCCAGCCGCCCAAGGGCATTTTCGTCCGGCATCTGTTTCGACAACTGGGAAAAGGTCGCCGCCGCCGTCTGATCGCTGGGTTTGTCGCTGGCCCCAAAAACCGTGGCCAACCGGGTAAAAAGCTCGGCCTCTGCCCCCAGAAAGACCGAGGCCAGCACAGCTTCCAGCGTATCCTTGGCGTCTGATCCCAGTTCGGCCAGAATATCGCCGCGCCCAAGGGGGGCCCGAAAGGCCGCTGATTTTGCACAGATTTCTGACAGAAGCGGGGCCAGATCGTCCGACGACCAATAGGTTGCCAGCCCCGAGACGGCCGCCGGATCGATCCGGTCCGACATCTCTTGCACGATATCGTCGCGCAGGTTTTTGGCGGTGCGGTCGTCCATCTCGGCAAAGCCGGGGGTCACCCCGGCCTCCAGCGGATAGCGTCGCAACAGGGTGGCGCAAAAGCTGTGGATGGTCTGAATGCGCAATCCGCCGGGGGTTTCGATGGCGCGGGCAAACAATTGCCGGGCGCGGCCAAGTTCGGCGGGCCCCAGCGTATCGCCTTCGCCCAGATCCCGCAGATCGGCGCGCAACGCGGCATCGGGCTTCATCGCCCATTCGCCCAGCCGTTTGAACAGCCGGTTCTGCATTTCGGCTGCGGCGGCCTTTGTATAGGTCAGGCACAAAATATGCTGCGGTTCGACCCGGTTCAGCAGCAATCGTGCCACGCGGTCGGTCAAAACGCGGGTTTTCCCCGAACCGGCATTGGCAGAAAGCCATGTCGAGGCATCGGGGCGGGCGGCGGTGATCTGGGCGCGGCTGGCGTCGTGCAAAGGGGCGTTCATTGGGGTTCCCCCACGTCGGGGCCCACCAGAGCATGGCGGGGGGTGTCGGTCATCTCCCATTCGCCAAACCGGGCCAAATGGTCGTAATCGCCGGGAAACGCCTCGGTAAACACCGCGCGGCGCGAGGCATATCCCTTTTCGCGCCGCATATAGCTGCCGATCAGATGGCGCAGGCCCTTGCGGACGGCGGCGATGACCTCTTCGTTGATGTCTTGCCCCTCCAGCTTTCCCTTGCCGCCAAAGCCGACATAGGTGACGGACGAAACGGTTTGCGGCCCGATCTGGCCAAAGCCGCCCTCTTCGGCGATCAGCGCGCCCAACAAAAGTTGCTTGGCATAAGATTTCTGCTGTTTGGGCGTTGGCGGCGTGCCGGTCTTATAGTCGATCAGGTGCAGCGTGCCGTCGGGCAGGCGGTCGATCCGGTCGGGCACCCCCACAAGGGTGAAATCCAGATCGGGAAGCGACAAACCGCCCTTGCCCTCGACCAAGACAAAATCGCCTCCGAACCGAGAGTCAAACGACAAGAACGTTTCGGCCACCCGTTCCATTCGCGCCAACCACATCAGCCGAGAGGCGGGCCATGGCACTTCGGTTTCGATCCGGTTGCGCGCGATGTCGATCAGACGTGCGCGGGCCTGTTCGCGGGTCTCCTCGGTCGGTCGGGTTTTCACAAAGGTTTCCAGCACCGCGTGGATCAGGGTTCCGCGATCCCGCGCCTCGGGCTGTTGGCGCAAAGGCTTTAACGCCCGCAATTTCAACACTTTGTCGGCATAAATGGCAAAGGGGTCCCGGATCAGCGTTTCAATCTGGGTGACCGACAGTTCCTTGGGCCGGGCCGCGATGGGCGGGCAGGGGGCCGGGCGCGGTTCGGGCTGGGCTGAATTGGCGGGGGGGCGGTCCAACAGCGCCGCCTGATCCAGAAATTCGGCCCCGCGCTGGCGCATTTGGGCCATGGCCTCGGGCCCACCGCGCCCCGAAAGCCCTGACAGCAAGGTGGCCAGACGGTTGAGCCAGCGCGACGGCACCGTTTCGGCATCGGCATTGCGCAAAGACCGGGTGAACACGACCTGAGGCGCGCCCGCCGCCTGTTGAAAATCGTGGGCCGACAGGCCGATCCGCCGTTCGGGCAGCAATAGCCCGGCCTCTTGCCGCATCTTGCGATTAAGCCATGGGTCTGGCGGGGGAAGGCTGGGCCAACTGCCGTCGTTCAGCCCGCCAAGGATCACCAGATCGGCACCCTGAACCCGCGCCTCGATCGTCCCCCAGATCATGATGCCGGGATGGGCGCGGTCGGGGGTGCGAACCTGTGCGCCGACCAACAGGTTTTCGAACATGTTGCGAAATTCGACCGCCGTCATCGTGCCGCCGTGATCGGCCTCGCCCAGCAGACGGTCAAGGAAACTGCGCGCCTCACGGCCCGAGGCTTCGGTCCAGAGCAGCCCGGTGCCATCCGGTGCCGCCCCGCGTGACAGCCGCTCGGCCAGCCGTTCCAGCCGTTCGACATGGTGACGCAGGGGGGCCGCCCCTTCGACCGCAAAGGCATCCATCACATCGGCCATGGCGGTTGCCCAATCTTGGGCACCCTGCCAGTCGCGTTTGACCGCCCAAGCGGTCAGCGTGTCGCGCGTGGGAAAGGCGGGGCCTTTCTGCCGCAGGTACAGTTCCAGCTCGCGGGTGAACAAGAGATGCTGCCCCCGATCCATCGCCGAAGCCGTCAGCGGATGTTTCAAGAGGGTCAGCAGATCTTCGACCCCGATCCTTTGCCCGAAAAGCGAAGCCAGATGCCGCAAAAGCCGCCCCGGTGCCGACAAATTCAACGGCAGGCCCGCGCTGTCGTCGGGTTTGATGGTCCAGCGGTCAAGCGCCGCGGCAACCTGCCGGGTCAATGTTCGGTCGGGCGAAATCAGGGCGGCCGTCTTCCCTTCGGCCGCTGCGCGTTTCAGCATGAGGGCAATGGCCAGCGCCTCTTGCCGCGGGGTGCGCGCCTCGACCAATGTCACATCGGCCAAGGCTTTGGGCAGATCGGGCAGGGCAGGGCCTTCGATCATCCATTGATCGGTGACGGGGGCCGGGCGCAGCGCAAGCGAGATCACGCGGTTCCGATCGGCGCTTGGCGGGGGGGTGTCATGCCACTGGGGCACCGATGTCAGATCAAACCCCATCATATCGGCCAGTTTTCGGAACCGGTATTGCGGATGATCTTCGGAAATCATCGCATCGCCCAGATCATTCCAGACTGATGCCGGCGTGTCGAAATCAAACCCCGGCAGGACAACCGCCCCCTGTGGCAGCGACGCGACCGCCCGCATGAACAGGCTTGTCGCCCCGCGTGACCCGGTGGACCCTGCGACGATGATGGGGTTGGAAGGCGGGGCCAAGGCCCAACGTCTTGCGATTTGCTGGGCCAGCAGCCGTTGCCGCCCCTCGGCATCGGGTTCGGACAGATCGGCGAAATAGGGGGCGATGATGTTCAGAAAGGTCTGGGTGCGGGCCCAAAGCTCGGAATGGGTTGAAACATCGAGGTCGGATACGTCTTGCGGTGAAACACCTTCGCCCTGCATTTCGGCCATCAGGTTGGCAAGGCTTTCCGCCAGATCGGCAATCGCGGACCGGGGGGCAAGTTCGGGGGCAGAGTCAAGCAGGCGCGACACCAGAACCGCCAGTTGCAACCTGCGCCGCAACCGGGGCACGGCGGGCGGAAGATCGGGCGCGGGAAAGATCTGGCTGAGATCCGTGACCAACCGCAGGCGCGGCATGACCATCGCGCCCTGATCTGCCAACAGCGATTTGATCCGCCGTTGCCCGGCTGTCCGCTCCAGAAGGCCGGCGACCAATGCCTTTGGGAAATCGACCCCGCAGGCCAAACCAAAGACTCGGGGGCTTTCGCTGGGATCAAACATCGGCTTTCGCCCGGTCGAGCAGGTGTTCGGCCAGCGCAATGCCTTGGGGGTGGCCCACATCGCACCAATCGCCAGCATGTTCGATGGCAAAGGCGCGCCCGGCGGAAATGGCCTTTGTCCACGGCCCGTGGAAGGAAAAGACGGGTTCGTCGAATCCGTCAAGAATGCGGGGATGCACCATCTGAGCGCCCAAGTACAAATGCCCCGGATCGCCCTTGGCCCAACGGATCGGGCCGGGCATCGGGGGGGTGATCACAAAATCGCTGCGACCCGTGGCGCTGCGGGCCCGATCTGCGGGAAGGGTCAGCAAAAGCGCATCCATCCGCGTATCATCCCAGGCCTGCATCAATTGGGTCAGGGGGTTCTGCCCGGTCCAGATCGCATCGGTGTTCAGGATCAACAGGGGGCCAGAGCCCAAGAGGGGCAGGGCCGCCTTGAGCCCGCCGCCCGTTTCAAGGATCTGATCCCGTTCCCATGACAAAAGAATGTCGCGCCCGGCCAGATGATCGGCCAGTTGTTGCCCCCGGTAATGCAGGTTGATCACCCGGCGCATGATTGTCGCCGCATCTGCCACCTCAAGGGCGTGGTCAACCAAGGCTTTTCCTGCAACCTGAACCAAGGGTTTGGGCTGATGTTCCGTCAGCGCGCCCATCCTTTTGCCGAAACCGGCGGCAAACAGCATCAGGGGGACATCGTTGCGCATTGCGACCGGATTCTTTCAAGGACGATGGCGGTGGGAGGTGGCAGCAAATCGTGGCAAACCGTGCGGAATTCGGCAAGGGCCGGGTGGGCGAGGTTCTGTTGCAACTGCCCCCAGACGCGCGGGATCATCCGGGGATACTCTGATTTCCCCCGCACCAGACACAGCCGCGCGAAAATGCCCAGAATGCGCAGGGCCCGTTGCGCACCGATCACCGCCAAAGTGGTTCGGAACGCGGTTTCGTCGGTTTGGGTGCGCGTGGCAAAATGGCGGATGCAGGCATTTGCCACCGGGGCCGACACATCGCGGCGCGCATCTTGCAGCAAGGACACCAGATCATAGGCGGGTTGGCCCATTTGACCCAGTTGAAAATCCAGCAGACCGACCGACCGAATGCCGTTGCGCTGTGGCAGATGCAGCAGGTTTTCGGCGTGGTAATCGCGCAGGATCAGAACGCGCGGGCCATCGGCATGGGCCCGCATCAATTGGCCAAGCCGATCTGTAAAAACGGCGCGGTCCTGATCACGGGCCGCCTCTCCGGTTGCGCCCAGACGATACCAATCCAGCGCAAAGGCGGCGGCCTCGGCCCAATCCCCGGCGGTCAGGTTGGGCAGTCCCGGGGGTGCCATCTGGGATTGCAGATGCAAAAGCACATCGGTCGCGGCCAGATAGAGCGGCTCTTCCATCGCCAGAGAGGTTTCCAGAATCCGGGCAAACAGCGCATCGCCCAGATCTTCCAGCAAAAGGAAGCCGTTGGTCAGGTCTTGGGCCAGAATGGCGGGGGGCGACAGGCCAAGCACCTGCAAATGGGTGCCGATGCGGATGAAATCGGCGGGGTCGTCGCCCGTGCCCGGCGGCGCATCCATCAAGACGGCGGTTGTGCCATCCCGCGACAGGCGTTCATAGCGCCGGTCAGAGGCATCGCCCGCCAAGGGGCGGCGATGGGCCGTGCCCCAGCCGCAGCCGTGCAGAAACTGATGGGCCAGATGCGATCTGTTGTCAGACATGCCGGGGCCAAGCCTGAATCGCCGCCGCGAGTTTCGGATGATCCGCCCCGGAAATCTG
>JALQUQ010000158.1 GCA_023263735.1 Paracoccaceae bacterium
CTGCCCAGCGTGCCGGGGGGCGGGGCCATGCCGGTTGGCCGCACCATGGGCATGCTGAAACGCAAGACCTTTTCCATCGGCATGGGCGCGATGATGTGCTTTTTCATCGGTCAATTCGCGCTGTCCACCTATCTGCGCCCCTATCTCGAGGATGTCACCCACCTCAGCCTCAACAGCCTGTCGCTCACGCTGTTTGCGCTTGGGCTGGCGGGGCTTTTGGGCACCATGGTCATCGGTCGGGTGGTCCAATGGGCGCCTTATGGCATTCTGATCGCGGCGCCCGCGCTGATGGCAGTGGTTGCGCTTGGCCTGATCGGTCTGGGGCATCTGGCCTTTGCCGTCGTGCCTTTGCTTGTGGTCTGGGGCTTTGTCACCGCGCCGAACCCGGTGGCGTGGAACAGCTGGATGGCCCGCACCATCCCCGACGATCTGGAACCGGGCGGCGCGATGCTGGTGGCGCTGATCCAGACCTCGATCACCTTGGCGGCCTTTGCCGGGGGCCTGCTCTACGACACCATCGGCTGGCAAGGCGCGTTCCTCTGCTCCAGCCTCGCCTTTGGCGCATCGGCCCTGATCGGAAACGTGCTGCGCATTCGGGCGGCGGCACCCCGCTTTGCCCGGGGCTAAGGACGCGCGGGCACGATCACCCAGCTGATCACGTGATCCGCCCTGCGCCGCAGATGCACGTCAAACACCTGCCCCGCCCGCAGATCGCCCGTCAAATCGCCCGTCAGCCGCAGGAGCAGCCGGTCCTCGGCCGGGGGGGCGGCCAGTTCCGCCGCTTCGAACCCGAACCAGCGCTGCACCATGGGATACAGCGCCTTGAACAGCGCCTCCTTGGCCGAAAAGATCGCGGTCGCATCGGCGGCCGTGACCTCTCCCGCCAGTTGGGCCAGATCCGCCGCCAAAACTGCCTTGCGTAGAACGGCTGACAGGCTTTTGCCGGTCAACAGCGCCTCGACATCGACCCCGGCGTGATGATCCGCCCCCCGCCTCGCCAGACTGACGACATGCCCGCGCGCATGGCTGATCGAACCCCGGTATCCCGCGGGCCAGATCGGCAGACGGTCGGCCCCATAGCCCACCTGCGCTGGCCCGGCCCCCACCGCCTGCAACAGCCAGCCCGCCACCGCCCGCCCCGCCAGATATTCGGCCTGACGGCGCGGGGCCGCCAAATGCAGCGGCGCGGGCAGCTCAACCCCCAGTTCGGCAAAGCACTCTGGCCAGAACCGCTCAACCGCATAGTGCCCGCACAAAAGCGAAAACCCCTGCCCCACCTCCTCGGCCGGGCCAAGGACGGTCAGAAACGGCACCATCGGATCAAAAGGGGCATCACCGGTCATCGCGCCGATATGCCGACATTCGAAATCAACATCAAGCGGCGGCCCAAAACCGCCCCCCGCCCCCCGCTTTCTTGTAATCGCGGGCGCAATCTGCCTAGCTGTCCTGACCCATCGCAGCCAAGGCCCCCCATGCGCCCCCGTCGTTTTCTGCCCTCGATCAATCTCCTGATGGCCTTTGACGCCGTGGTCCGCCATCGGTCGGTCACCGCCGCCGCAGAAGAGCTGGATCTGACGCAAAGCACCGTCAGCCGGTTGATCCTTTCGTTGGAAGAGCAGTTGGGCAAAGACCTCTTCACCCGCGTGCGCAAACGGCTGGTGCCCAATGCCGCCGCCCTCACCTATCAACGCGATGTGGCCCGCGCCTTGGATCTGATTCAACGCGCCAGCACGGCGGTGGTGGCCAATCCGATGGGCGGCACCATGTCCTTGGCCGTGCTGCCCACCTTTGCCACCCGCTGGCTGGGGCCGCGTCTGGGCGATTTCCTGTCGCATCATCCGGGCGTGGCCGTGAACATGTCCACCCGGATCAAACGCTTTGACTTTGCGAACGAAGTGTTTGATGCCGCAATCTATTTTGGCACCGACGATTGGCCGGGCGTCCATCATCTGCGGCTGTTTGACGAACGGGTCACCGCCTGCGCCGCGCCCGGGTTTCTGGCGCAAAATCCGGTGCAGCGCGCCGCCGATCTGGCCAGCCTGCCCCGCCTGCAACTGGAATCGCGCCCCCATGTCTGGAACGATTGGTTCCGCGCCCAAGGGGCACAGCCGGTGCCAGGCGGCGGCATGCTGGTCGATCAATTCTCGATGATGATTCAGGCCGCGATTTCGGGGCTGGGGATCGCCCTTCTGCCCGATTATCTGGCCCGGGTCGAAATCGCCGAACGCCGGTTGCTGCCCGTTCTCGATCAGGCGGTGCCGGTGCGCGGGGCCTATTGGCTGGTCTGGCCGCCCGACCGCGATGGCCTTGCCCCCCTTGCCGCCTTTCGGGACTGGATCGCCCGCGAAACCGCCAAATCACAGGAAACCGCCGATGACCCCCACGCTTGACCCCGACCGCCTGCGCCAGTGGATCGGGCGCGAGGAAACGGCTGTCGAACAGGTGACCCCCGCCTTGGTGCAGCGGTTCAATGCCACCTTCAACCGCTCGGGCCCGCTGGACCACGGGGCAAAGGCCCCCTTGCTGATTCACCTGTGTCTGGCCCCGGCGGTGGCGAATACCGATCAACTTGGTCATGACGGGCACCCCGAATTGGGCGATTTTCACCCGCCCGTCGCCCTGCCCCGGCGGATGTGGGCGGGCGGCGCGTTTGACTTTCACGGCCCCCTCTGCATCGGCGATCAGGTGTCGCGGCGCTCCGTCATCGCCGATGTCGCGGTGAAACAGGGGCGATCGGGGCCGCTGTGCTTTGTCTCGGTGCTGCACCACATTTCGGCCAATGGTCGCAGCGTTCTGACCGAACGTCAGGATATCGTCTACCGCGCGGCCGACTCCGCCCCCGTTGCGCCTTCGGCCCTCGCCCCGCCTGCCCCCCTGTCGCCACGGCACCGGCGCATCGTCACCAGCCCGACCTTGCTCTTTCGGTATTCGGCGCTCACCTTCAACGGCCATCGCATCCATTACGACGCCGCCTTTGCCACCCAGACCGAAGGCTATCCGGCCCTGATCGTACATGGCCCGCTTCAGGCCACCGCGCTGGTGCAATTCGCCGCCGATATGAAAGGACGCCCCCCGAAACGGGTGGAATATCGCAACCTGTCGCCCGTCTTTCTGGGCCCCGATCTGATGATCTCGGCCACCGAGGAAGACGGCGGCCTTTCGATCTGGACCCATGCCGATGGCGGCCCGGTTTCGGTGCAGGCCCGCGCCCTGTGGTGATCAGGCCTGCCCGGTTTTCCGGCGCAGCAGCATTTCGACGATCTGAAAATCCAACTCCCGGTCAATATCGACCGACCGCTCCTCGGGCATCTCATAAAGCCGGGTGTCGGGGTAAAACACCTGCGGATCGGCGTGAAAGCGGTCGCGGTTCCACACATAAACCGATCCGTTCATATCAAAGCAGGCGGGCGAATCCTGCCGCCGCAGCACCATCCCCCCCAGCTTCTTCGAGATATGCACCGTCCCATCCGGCGCGCGTTCCACCATGTTGAAATAGGGCGAATGGCGCGAGGCCGATCCCGTGATCACATTCGTCGCCCCGGTTTCGCGCAACAGATCGACCGATCCGGTGATATCCGACAATTCCCGCAGGGGCGAGGTGCAGTCCAGATCGACATGAATATCCGCCTTGCGCCCCAGGTCCGCCTCGGCCGCCAAACCGGCATGGATGATCGCGGGCACCTTTCCGGCCTGATCGGTCGCCATCTCGGCCGGGCGGTCAATCGCCACATGCGCCCCCGCCGCCAAGGCCGCCGCCCGAATATCCGCCCCATCGCTGCTGACCAGCACGATATCAAAGAGCCCGGTGGCCAAGGCTTGCCCCACCGTCCAGGCAATCAGCGGTTTCCCCGCGATCATCCGCACATTCTTGCCCGGCAGCCCTTTGACCCGCTTCGCGCGCAAATTGTGCAGATGATGGTCATGCGGGGGCCCCTTTTCGGCAATTTTCGCGACCCTGCCAGCAACCTATGGGCAAGGCAAGCCTCCGCTTACCCTTTACGGTTCGGGGCAGTTAAGGGTATGACCCCAGAAGCATTTCATGACAGGGCATAGGGGCGAACGCTTATGGCAAAGGTTCTGGTCACCGGCGCGGATGGCTTTATCGGCTCGCATCTGGTCGAACATCTGGTCGCCGAGGGGCATGAGGTTCGCGCGCTGGCCCAGTACAATTCCTTCAATTCCTGGGGCTGGCTCGATCATCTTCCCTCGCTTGACGGGGTCGAGGTGGTGTCGGGCGACATCCGCGATGCGCAATTCTGCACCACGCTGACCCAGGGGGTTGAAACCGTCTTCCACCTCGCCGCGCTGATCGCCATTCCCTATTCCTATGTGGCCCCCGACAGCTATGTCGAAACCAACGTGCGCGGCACGCTGAACATCTGTCAGGCGGCGCTGAATGCGGGCTGTGCGCGGGTGATCCACACCTCCACCTCCGAGGTTTATGGCACCGCCCGTTACGTGCCCATCGACGAAGCCCACCCCCTGCAACCGCAATCACCCTATTCGGCCTCGAAAATCGGGGCCGATGCCATCGCGATGAGCTTTCAGTCCGCGTTCGAACTGCCCCTGACCATCGCCCGGCCCTTCAACACCTATGGCCCCCGCCAATCGGCCCGCGCCGTGATCCCCACCATCATCGCGCAAATCGCCGCCGGGGCGACCCAGATCAAACTGGGCGATGTCACCCCCACCCGCGATTTCAACTATGTGCTGGATACCTGCCGGGGCTTTTTTCTAAAATTATTTTTTGGCCCAAGGGAACTCGCAGGTTAAATACGAAGCCTATGCACCATTTATTCGTCGCCAAATATCCATGACTTCTGACTCATTAAATGAAACGCCGCGCCTTTTCAAAAAGGCGAGCCTAAATTTGATTGGCAATTTAAGTCTGTTCACTCGCTTGCGCAGCTTTGCTGCTAGCATGCTGAATATATTGTTTCGGCTCACAAGCTTTAATTTTCTACGACGCTCGACGTACAAGGAAAGCGCAGACTCAAGGTCATGCGCGATCGTTGATGCAGGAAGTCCTGTATGCTCGGAAATCTCACTCGAAGTATAATCGAGGATCTGCATCTTCAATCCACTTTCGGATTGATCATGCCAGTGCTTCTCAATTCGTATTGCTTTTGAAAGTGATCGGTCTTTTCCTTGCCTTCGAGAATGCACATCCCCATGCCCCAACTTGGCGGAGCGAAGCCATTGAAGAACCGGAAGGCGTTTTACCTTTCCACGATAAATCGCGTTGAACTCAAATTGAAGCTCTCCTATCACATATACGGGAAACTCATTCTTGCCCCACAGTAGCATTCCTTCGCACCACACATCTTTGCGGCAGACGCCATAAATCGTTGCGGGAGTGTAATTTTGAAAGTACGCCATTGCACGTTCCCTTGGATCGTTTTGACAAAAATCGAGAGACTGGAAAAGTTCATACTTTTCAAATGCCATTGCCCTGAAAAACTTTGGTTCAGTGAATCCCAACATTTGACCACCGCACGCAACATAGTCCGGATGATCGTCAAGGAAACGGATCGCAGCGATCAACGAAGAAGGGAGATGAAAATCATCATCGCCACAAAGTGCCACATAATCTGACGTTACATATGACGCTGCAAAAGCAAGCCGCTCGCTGAGAGCTATGGGTTTATGAAAATATTCGATATTTTGAGCCTCACGAATGTCATCGGGCAAATCCATCGCGTCGTCGCAGCCGTCTAGCACCAAAACTTTGACTCGCTGGTTCGCCCAAAAACGCATCGCACGCAATGCTTTGAGAGGTCTCTTATATGTTGGAATAACGATGGTTAATCGCGACAATAAATCAGCTTTCATGACTTATTTATCTGCTTTCTGCCGTGAGCTTCGCAACAACTTA
This sequence comes from Paracoccaceae bacterium, assembly GCA_023263735.1. GTDB lineage: Bacteria > Pseudomonadota > Alphaproteobacteria > Rhodobacterales > Rhodobacteraceae > Pseudotabrizicola. Next base: position 5,876 of record JALQUQ010000158.1, read on the forward strand.
GCGATCTTCTATGAGTTGAATTATTTTGATGTTACGCGGATGCTGAGTTGCAGACTCTACATCAACGTCGAACCGTAGACTAAGCACCTGTTACTCGTCAAGCGGATCAATTATGATGCAATATTAGATACATAACAGCCATGGTCGACCTGCCAGGCGAACACACTTCCGCCAAACGCGCCCTTGCCGCCCGTTATCAGGCCGAACTCGCCGGTAAGGTCGAGGTGGTGCACGAACCCGCCGGCTGCCGGTCGAACTATTGGCTGAACGCGATTGTCTGCGACGACCGCCCCCACCGCGATGCCGTGCTGAAAGCCACCAATGACGGGGGCGTCATGACCCGCCCGATCTGGACACTGATGACCCGCCTGCCCATGTATGCCGCCTGCGACCGGGGGCCGATCCCGATGTCGGAATGGCTTGAGGACCGCGTGGTCAACATCCCTTCGGGCGTGACCGAGGGCATGCTGAAATGACCCGCCGCATCGCCGTTTTCACCGGAACGCGGGCCGATTATGGCCTGTTGTCGCGGCTGATGCGGTTGATTGCCGATGATCC
>JALQUQ010000159.1 GCA_023263735.1 Paracoccaceae bacterium
TGGCCGCAATCTGCGCGAGCTTTTGCCCGAAGAGATGCGCACCATCCGGGGCCGCGACATCGCCATGACCCTGCAAGATGCGCTGACCGCCCTGAACCCGGCCCTGACGGTGGGCGAACAGATGGCCGAGGTTCTGGAGGCCCATGACGAAAGCCTGCCACAGGGCCGCCTCGCCCGGCGCAGGGCCATTCGTGACAGATCGGTCGAGATGCTGGGGCTGGTGGGCATTCCCTCGCCCGATACCCGTCTGCGGCAATATCCGCATGAATTTTCCGGCGGGATGCGGCAGCGGATCATGATTGCCATTGCCCTGGCCTGCCGGCCGAAATTGCTGATCGCGGACGAGCCGACGACCGCGCTCGATGTGACCATTCAGGCGCAGGTGTTGGAACTGATCTCGGACATCCGCGCAAAGCTGGGCATGGCCGTCGTGCTGATCACCCATGATCTGGGCGTGGTGGCCGAACATTGCGACCGGGTGATGGTCATGTATGCGGGCCAAGTGGTCGAGGAAGGCCCGACCGATCAGGTCATCGGAGCCCCGCGCCATCCCTATACCCGCGGGCTTCTGGCTTCGATCCCGCGGCCTGCGCTGCGCGGCCAGCCCCTGACCCCGATCTCGGGGCAGGTGCCCGATCTGGTGGGCCTGCCGCCGCAATGCCGGTTCCATTCCCGTTGCCCGCTGGCGCGCCCGGACTGTCTGACCGAGGTGTCCATGCAGGACGCCGGTCCCGGTCGCAAGGCCCGCTGTCTGAGACTGGAGGATCTGGCATGACGCTCTTGCAGGTGGATGGTCTGTCCAAGGCATACGGAACCCGCCGCGCGCTGGCCCAGATCTTGACCGCCACCCCGAACCGGGTGGTCCGGGCCGTCAGCGACGTGTCCCTGACGGTTGCCAAGGGCGAGGTGTTGGGTCTGATCGGGGAATCCGGCTGCGGAAAATCGACCCTTGGCCGCGCCATTTTGCGCCTTCACGAACCAACGGCCGGTCGGGTGACCTTTGACGGCACCGATGTGACGGCCCTGTCTGCGCCCGAGCTCAAGGCGATGCGGCGGCGGATGCAGATCATCTTTCAAGACCCCTATGCCAGCCTGAACCCCCGTCGCACGGTGGCCGAAATCGTGGGCCTGCCCCTTGTGCTGCATGGCATCGCCAAGGGAGAGGAGGCCCGGCAGATCACGGCCCGGGTGCTGGAACGGGTGGGGCTGCGGGCCAATCAGCTGGACCGCTATCCGCATCAATTCTCGGGCGGGCAGCGGCAAAGGATCGGGATCGCCCGCGCCCTTGTCTCCAATCCCGAATTCATCGTCTGCGACGAGCCCGTCTCGGCCCTTGATGTCTCGATTCAGGCGCAAATCATCGCGCTCTTGCTGGAGTTGAAGCAGGAGCTGGGGCTGACCTATCTGTTCATCAGCCACGATATCTCGGTGATCGGCTATCTGGCTGACCGGGTTGCGGTGATGTATCTGGGCGAAATCGTGGAAACCGGCCCGGTCACCCGGATTTTGGAAAATCCGCGCCATCCCTATACGCAAAGCCTGCTGTCGGCCGTGCCCGAGGTCGGCCCCCGGCGCGCGCGGGCGCGGGTGCGGCTGCAAGGCGATCTGCCATCGCCGCTGAACCCGCCCCCGGGCTGCAAATTCCACACCCGGTGCCCGCTGGCGATTTCGGCCTGCCGGACGCTCTCGCCGCAGCAGCGCGATGTCGGGCCCGGGCATGTCGCCGCCTGCCACCGGCTTGAGGAAAACCTCACCCTCATGGAGGCCACCCCATGATCGAGATCACAGCCTCTGGTTCGGCCTATCAGCGCGGGCTTGCGCAGCGCGGGGCCGCGCCCGTGGAAACGGTCAGGGCCGCCACCATCGCCCGGGTCGAAGAGGCGCGCGCCTCTGGCCTGATCGATGCCGAAGCCGTGGCCTATCTGGCGGCGCAGCGCGATTTCCACAGGGATCATGACCCCGAAAGCCTTGCCGAATTGCAGGGGATCGCCGATGCCTTTGGCCTGCCAGAGGCGGATCTGTTTGCCCATCTGCATCTGGGTACGCTGCGCGACCTGAAGCGGGGCGGGGTCTTGATCGAAGGGTGCAGCGCGGTTGCCATTCCCGCAGGGCCAGAGGGTCCGCTGGTTTTCAAGAACCGTGATTTTTCCGGCCTGCATCTGGGCGTTCAATGCGTTCTGCGCCACACCGGCGGCGATATCCGGACGGGTGAAATCCTCAGTCTTGGCAGCCTTGGCAGCCTTGCGGCCTGGTCTTCGGGGATCAATGCGGCGGGGCTTGCGGTGGCCGATACGCAGGTTGCGGTCAACCGCCATCATGTGGGCTGGCTCAGGTATTTTCTCATGCCGCGGCTCTTGGCCCGCGCGGCCACCGTCGCCGAGGCATTGACCATGATCCGCAGCCTGCCCCATGCGGGCGGGGGAACGCTGGTGCTGGCCGACCGGTCCGGCGCCACGGCGGCGGTCGAACTGTCTGCCGGGGGGGTCGCCATCGCACAGGGCGGGCTGCAGTGGCGGACGAACCATTATACCGATGCGGCCACCAAGGGCGAAACGCTGGGGGCCGAGGGGGACCGGATTGCCGGCAATTCGCACCAACGGTCGGCATATCTGGCCCGGGTCTTGCCGGGGCGCGACTGGACAGCCGCCGCCGCGCGCGCGCTGATGGCCACCCATGCCAAGGCTGACGGGACAGCGGAGGGGGCACCGCTTTGCCAGCATGGAGGGGACCATGACGGGGGGCATGGAGGGGGGCATGACGGGGCCGAAACCATTTCCTCGGTCGTCTATTCGTGTCATTCCGGGGGAATGGAGATAAACGAAGGCACGCCCTGCCTTGGGCGCTGGCAGCGGATGCGCCCCAGCGTCTGACCGGACAGGGGATATCGCCCGGAGGTCGGATTGGCAGATTACAGCAACGAACTGGTGGGCACCTCTCCTGCCATCGATGCCCTGCGGCGGCTTGTCGATCGGATCGGGCGCAGCCCGACCCGAACGGTTTTGATCTATGGCGAAACGGGAACCGGCAAGGGGCTGGTGGCCCGCATGATCCATCAGGTCTCGTCGCGGGCCGTGCGGGATTTCGTCGATATCAATTGCGCGGCGCTTCCCGCCAGCCTGCTTGAATCCGAGCTGTTCGGCCACGAAAAGGGGGCCTTTACCGGCGCCGTGGACCGCAAGATGGGGCTGGTCGAGGCGGCCAATCAGGGGTCGGTCTTTCTGGATGAAATCCGCGAAATGGACCTGACCTTGCAGGCCAAGCTGCTGACCGTTCTGGACACTCAGCAATTTCGGCGCGTGGGGGCGGTGAAGCCGGTCAAGGTGAATGTGCGCTTCATTGCGGCCACCAACAAGGTTCTGCTCTCCGAGGTGACGTCGGGGCGGTTCCGCGAAGACCTGTATTACCGGCTGCAAGTGGTGGCCGTGAACCTGCCCGCCTTGCGCGATCGGGGGGACGATGTGCTGACCCTGGCGCGCCATTTCATCGGCCGCTTCAATCGGACCTATCAGCGAAACCTGCAGGGGCTGTCCCCCGAGGTCGAGGAAATCTTTCTGCGCTATCCCTGGCCGGGGAATGTGCGCGAGTTGGAGAACCTGCTCGAGCGGATCTTCATTCTGGAAGATGAGGATGTGATCCAGCCCCGGCATCTTCCCGACCGCATTCTGCGCCGTGTCTCGGGCCCCGCCAAAGGGGCAGAGGCACCGGTGCCGGACGATCCCTCTGATTATCATGCCGCAACCGAAGCGTTTCAGCGCCGGCTGATCCGGCAGGCCCTGGCCGAGAGCGGAAGCAACCTGCAAGAGGCGGCCGGGCGGTTGGGCCTGTCGCGCCATGCCTTGCGCCATCAGATGATCAAGCTTGGCCTGCTGACGGCCTGACACCCCCCTTCGCGTGATTTTCACTCATCTGCGCGAAACGCGCACAGAGACGCTTTTGCCGGGCGCTTGTTTGCGGCCCTGAGCCAAGGCGTTCTGGCACGCTTTGCGCATATAGGAGAGTGCCACGCTTTGCGCGAGAGGAAGAAATGTCGTCGATCAGGATCATCTGCCCGAATGGGCATCTGGGGTTTGCCCCGCTCAAGACTGAAAGTTTCCGTCTGGCGGTTGAAACGCGCCCCGACTTTATAGCCGCGGACTCGGGCAGCGATGACATCGGTCCCGTGCCGCTTGGGAACGACAGCTGTGCCAGCCCGCGCGCCTGGCAAGAGCACGATCTGGAAGAGATGCTGCTGGCCGCCCGCCGGATTGGCGTGCCCATGCTGATCGGATCGGCCGGAGACACCGGCACGAACAGCCGTGTCGACATGTATGTCGAGATCATCCGCACCCTTGCCGCGCGGCACGCCTTGGCCCCTTTCAAGCTGGGCTGGTTCTATTCCGAGGTGGACCGCGAGCTGATCCGCGCAAAGATCCGGGGCGGCTCGGCCATCCGGGGCCTTGATGCCCGCGCCGATCTGGACGAGGCCGAACTGGAGGCAACCTCCCGCGTTGTGGCCATGGCGGGGGTCCATCCTTTTGTGAAACTGCTGGAGGAGGGATGCGACGTCATCATCGGCGGCCGCTCTTCGGACAGCGCGATCTTTGCCGCCTGTGCGCTGTTCAAGGGCTTTCCCGAGGCGCAAAGCTATTACCTTGGCAAGGTGCTGGAATGCGCGTCCTTCTGCGCCGAACCCTATGGCGCCAAGGAAACGGTGATGGGCGAAATCACCAAGGACAGCGTCGAGGTGACGGCCATGGCGCCATGGCAGCGCTGCACCGTGGCCTCGGTGGCCGGCCACGCCATGTACGAGCGGTCGAACCCCTTCCACGAATATGTGGCGGGCGGCCTGCTGGATATGACGCATTGCCATTATGAACAGGTCAGCGAAAAGACGACCCGCGTGACCGGGATGGCCTTCGTGCCGGCCGAAGATTTCCGGGTCAAGCTGGAAGGCTCGGGCAAGGTGGGCGAACGCTTCATCGGGATGGCGGGGATCCGTGACCCCTATACCGTGGCCAATGTCGATGCCGTGATCGACTGGGCGCGCAAGCAGACCGAAGAGCGGTTTGGCCCCTCGGGCTGGGAGTTGCATTACAATGTCTTTGGCCGCAACGGCGTCATGGGCGACATGGAGCCGCTGAAGGACAAACCCGGCCATGAGCTTTGCGTCGTGGTGCAGGGCGTCGCCCCCACGCGTGAGATGGCCGAAGAGGTCTGCATGACCGGCACACGGCAGATGTTCTATGCCCGGCTGCCGGATGTAAAGGGAACCGCCGGCGGCGTTTCCTTTGTGCTGGACGAGGTCATGCAGGCCAGCCCGGCCTATCGCTGGACCCTGAACCACACCATGTCGGTCAGCGACCCGCTGGACCTTTTCCCAACCCATACCGCCATTGTCGGCTGAGGCGCAGGATGAACACGCAAAAGAAACTCACGGATCTGGCAAAAACCATCCGCTCCAAGAATGCCGGAACCGACAAGATCACCTTTGACATCATCTTCCGCGAGCGGGAGACCTATGAAATGGTCAAGCGGTCGGGGGCGCTGAACCCGACCTCGGTCTGCCAGATGCTGAATGTCGATCCGGCACGGCTGACCGATTTCGTCGAATACGATCCGGCCTTTGCGATCAAGTTCACGATCCTGCGTCTGCGGCCCTCGGGCAGTGCGGGGGATGGCGATATCTTTGGGGCCCAGCAATATGCCCCGTTTCTTGACATGATGATCGATCTGTCGGCCTGATCGGTTACGCCAGAGGGGAAGAGGGGGAGGCGGCCATGAGGCCAAGGGCCCCGTAAAGCGCGCTGTCCGCCCCAAGGGCCGCGGGCAGCAGGGCGGGGCGAAACAGCGCGGGTTCGGCCGCCAGATGGGCCGCGACGCGGGGCAAATACCCCGGGCCAAGGCCAAGGCCCCCGCCCAGAATGACCGCCTCGATCCCCAAGGCCGCGCGCAGATCGCCCGCCAGACGCGCAATCGTCGCCGCCGAGTGATCGATGATGCGATCCGCCCAGACCGCACCGGTCTGGGCCGCCTCCAGCACCCGGCGGGCATCATAGTTCCCGTAACCAGCCGCCCTTGCCAGACGCGCAATGGCACGGCCCGAGGCTTGGCTTTCCACCGTCACACCCCGCCCGCTTTCGCAGGCCGTGGCCATATGGCCGCCCATGGCGCGCGCCGACATAAAGCCCAGATGCCCGGCCAGACCCTCGGGCGAAGACAGCAACCGCCCCCCCAGCATCAGCCCGCCGCCAACCCCGGTCGACACCGTCACATAGGCCAGCCGATCAAGGCCCCGCCCGGCGCCCAGATGCGCCTCGGCCCAAGTGGCGGCGGCGGCGTCATTCACGGCCAAAGCGCCGCCAAAGCGCTCGGTCAGCGCCCCGGCCAGATCGAACCCCGCCACCTGCGCCAGCGTGCCGGGATTGACGGCCGACCATTG
>JALQUQ010000015.1 GCA_023263735.1 Paracoccaceae bacterium
CGCTCCTGACCACGTGGGACGACGACCCGTGGGCGACCTTCGCCTACTCCGGCCTGGGAGCCGCGAGCCAGCCAGGCGCACGGGAACCGAGCGCGCGGCGGCCGATCAGTCGCTGGTGACGGTGGATATGACCACCCGCCGCTCTTGCCCGTTGCCCGACTTTCTGCAAGGCAGGGTGGACGGGGCCTAAGGGCCCCGTCATAGGGGTTCAGAACCCGATGATCGCCTTGGTTTCAAGATATTCTTCCATCCCGAATTCGCCCATCTCGCGGCCGTTGCCCGATTTCTTGTAACCGCCCATCGGCGCTTCGGTGATTGCGGCGGCCCCGTTATAGAACACGCGGCCCGCTTTCATCTGGCGGCAGATGGCCAGATCGGCGGCTTTGTCGTTGCCAAAGACATAGGCCCCCAGCCCGTATTCCGTGTCATTGGCCAGCGCAATCGCCTCTTCCACCGTCTTGTAGGTCATGACCGACGTGACCATGCCAAAGATTTCTTCGCGGGCGATTGTGTTTTCCGGGGTGACCACAAAGATCGTCGGGCGCACGAAAAAGCCCTTGTCGATCCCTTGCGGGCGGCCCGGTCCCCCTTCGATCAGGCGCGCGCCTTCGTCGATGGCCGTCTGGATATAGTATTGAATGCGGTCAAACTGCGCCCGGTTGACCACGGGGCCGTGGGTCGTGGCGGGCAGGGTCGGGTCGCCCACCGTGATATGCTTTGCCACGGCAGCCTGCAAATGGCCGACCAGCTCTTCCAGCTTGTCTTCAGGCACAAGGATGCGGGTCGGCGAATGGCACGACTGGCCCGAATTCGAATAGCCCCGGGTCACGTTGTATTCGGCGGCGGCCTGCACATCGCCATTCGGCAAGATCAGATTGGCCGATTTGCCGCCCAGTTCCTGCGTCACCCGTTTGACCGAGGGCGCGGCTGCCTCGGCCACCAGAATGCCCGCGCGGGTCGATCCGGTAAACGACACCACCGCGATGTCGTCATGTTTGGAAATGGCATTCCCCACACCCGGACCATCGCCGTTGATCAGGTTGAACGCGCCCGCGGGGACGCCCGCCTCGTGCAGGATCTCGGCCAGAACAATCGCGCTGACCGGGGTGAATTCCGACGGTTTCAGAACCACCGGGCAGCCGGCGGCATAGGCCGATGCCAGCTTGTTGCAGATCAGTTGCACCGGCCAATTCCACGGCGTGATCAGACCGGCGATGCCGATCGCTTCGCGCTGAAGGATATAGCTGCCCATGTCGCGTTCAAAGACATAGTCCTTCAGCGTCTTGACCGCCTGTTTCAGCGCGTTCAGACCGGCGGCAGTTTGCTGGGTCAGGCGGCAGGGGGCCCCCATTTCCAGCGTCAGTGCCGCCATCAGATCGCCCTGACGCGCGGTATAAACGGCGATGATCCGTTCCAGCAGGGCGATGCGTTCCTCACGCGTCTGGCTGCTGAACGCGGGCAAGATCCGCTTGGCCGCGGCCACCGCGCGATCCACATCCGCGGGGCTGCCGATGGCCACGGTGCCATAGACCTCTTCGGTGGCTGGGTTCACCAGATCAAAGGGGCGCGACGCAATCGGATCGACCCAGGCGCCATCGATGTAGAATTGTCCGTAGTGTTTCATGTCATGTCCTTGCGGCGGTCATTGGCCGAAAACAGGATGGCGGGGCTTATGTGCCGGTAAAGTTGGGGGCCCGTTTTTCCTTCAGCGCGGCCACCGCCTCTTTGTGGTCGTTGCTGGTGCGCACAAGCGCGATATGAGAGCTGAGCGTATCCAGATGGCTGAGAAGATCGGTTTCACGCGCCTTGAGGACCATGCGTTTGATGAACCGCACCGACAGCGGAGCCGCGGCGGCGATCTGTTCGGCATAGGCCCGCGCATCGTCGCGGAAAGTGTCTTCGGGGAATACGCGATTGACCAGCCCCAAAGACAGCGCTTCGGTCGCATCGACCCAGCGGCAGGTCCAGAACATGTCAAGCGCCGCAGCCTCTCCGATGATCCGGGGCAGGAACCATGCGCCACCGACCCCCGGGATCAGACCCATTTTCGCATAGGTTTCGGCCACACGCGCGCCGCTTGACATCAAACGCACGTCGCACATCAGCGCCAGATCCAGCCCACCGCCGACCGCCATGCCGTTGATCGCGGCGATCACCGGCTTGTCGATTTCGGCGACCTTGCGCGCCAGAGATTGGGTGTTTGCGGTCATGCCCGCCTTGGCCTGCAACGGGGACTGTTCGGATTTGTCCTTGAACCGCGTGGTGTCCCCGCCCGAGGAAAACGAATTTTCGGTCCCGGTGAAAACGATGACCTTGACGTCGTCGCGGTGACGGCACTCTTCCAGCCATGCCACCCATTGGCGCACCATGTCGTCATGGAACGAATTGCGCTTTTCGGGTCGGTTGATGGTGATCGTCGCCACCCCGTTCGTCACGTCGAACAGCAGTTCTTGCGCCTCTTCGGTCATCATGCAGCCTTTCGTTTGTACATGAAGGTGGCGATCATGCTTTGAACCGCCTCGCCGCGCTGGTTTACGAATTCGCGCTTGAAGGACACAATGCCCCGGTCGGGCTTTGAGGTTTCGCGCTTTTCCTCGACCGTCTGGCGCATGTGCAGGGTGTCGCCGTGTTTGACCGGCCCGTGCATCCGCCATTTGTCGATCCCCAGCACGGCAAGCAGCGTGCCATCGTTGATCCCGCTGGCATAGGTCAGACCGCCCATGATCGCATAGACCAGTGGCGCATGGGCGATGGGTTCGCCAAACGGGGTGGTCTTGCAATATTCGTGATCGGCGTGCACGCCGTTGAAATCGCCCGACAGGCAGGCAAAATTCACGATGTCGGTCGAGGTGATCGTGCGGCGCGGGGTTTCAATCACCTGCCCGACGGTGAAATCTTCAAAATACATGCCACGGATGGTCATTTCGGCTCCTTTCAGCGCGCTTCAGAGGTCAGGATCGCGGTGCAATGCGACGACAGGATGCCGCCTTCCCCGTGGACCAGCGCGGTTGTTGCATTCGGTGTTTGACGCGGGCCCGCCTCGCCGCGCAACTGGCGCACGGCTTCGACAATGGCCATCAGGCCGCCAACGGCCCCGGCATGGGCGTGTGACAGCATGCCGCCGTGGGTGTTGACCGGCAATTTGCCCCCGATGGCGGCGTGACCTTCGGCGAAGAACGCGCCGCCTGCGCCACGCGGGGCCAGCCCCAGTTCCTCCATCTCGATGATCGGCACGATCGAGAAGCAATCGTACAGCATCGCGACATTGACGTCAGACGGCCCAAGGCCCGCCATCTTATAGGCCCGCTTGCCCGAGATTTCGGCCCCGAATTCGGTCAGGCTGGGGGCCGAGGTCAGGTGTTCGTGGGTATGAGCCTCGCCAATACCGGCCAGATAGACCGGTTTGCCCGGCAAATCCTTGGCCCGCTCGGGCGTGGTGACGATAAAGGCGCCCCCCGCATCCGAAATCAGGCAGCAGTCGTACATGTTCAGCGGGTCGGAAATCGGTTTGGACTCCAACACCTCCTGCACGCTCAGCGGCACTTTCATATGCGCATTGGGGTGCAACAGCGCGTTGGCGCGGGTGTTGGCGGCAACGGCGGCCATTTCTTCGCGCTTGGTGCCGTATTTGTTCATGTAGGCATTGGCAATGATCGCATAAAGGGACGGAATGCCAACGCCATAGGGGGCTTCGAAATAGGGGTGCCCCACGGCGGTCAATGCACTGACAGCTTCGTCCCGGCTCATCCCCGTGGCGCGGTTTTCGCCGGCGCAAACCAGAACAACCTCGGCCGCGCCCGTTGCCACGGCTTGCGCGGCATGGTTCAGCATGGTCGTCGGCGACGCCCCGCCCGTGATGATCGACGCGCAATAGGTGGGCGAAATCCCAAGGTATTCCGCCAGCACCGACCCCAGCATGAAATAGGGTTCGGTAAAGGAATAGGCGGTCAGAAGGCCGTCGATATCCGAAGGTTTCAGGCCCGCATCCTTGATGGCGCGGCGCGCCGCTTGAGCGTTCAATCCAAGCCCGGTCATATGGGGCAGGCGGCCGATGTCGCTTTCGCCTACGCCGACAATCACGGCGCGATTTCTTAGTGTCATGGGGTCCCTCTGAGGCCAGCGGATGTCGTTCCCCTTGGCGCACATCCTGTGCCAAATGCTGGCGGGCGGGCTTTGGCATGGTCAGTGCTACAGGAACAGCGATGCCCCTTTGCCGGGTCGAGTCGTCATTGGAGAAAAAAATGGACTATATGTTGCCCGAAGAGATCCCCGCCGTCCGCGAGTCGATCCGTCGGTTCATGGAAACCGAGGTCATGCCGGTCATGGACGGATATGAAGAGCGCCGCGAACTTCCGCGCGACCTGATCCGCAAGGCGGGTGAGGCAGGCTATTACGGCGCGACCTTCCCCGAAGAGGTGGGCGGCAGCAACATGGGCTATCTGGCGGCGGCGGTTCTGATCGAAGAAATCGCCCGCATGGATGTGCGCTATGGCGGGTTCAACCAGAACGGCGGCAACTGCCCGGCCTGCATCTATCTGGGCGGCAATGAGACGCAGATCAAGAAATACGTGCCCGATCTGTTGGCGGGCAAGGTTGTGGGCATGATGGCCCTGACGGAGGCCGGGGGCGGCTCGGACGCCGAAGGCGCGATGAAAACGGTCGCCCGCCGCGAAGGCGATGTCTACAAGATCAACGGATCGAAAATGTGGGCGACCTTGGGCGATGAATGCGATGTGGGCATTCTGCTTGCCAAGACCGACCCGGACGCGGGCGCCAAGGGGGTTTCGGCCTTTATCGTCGAGCCCAAGAAATACAAAGGCTTCACCGCCAAGCCGATTGACGTGGGTCTGTCGAATGCCTTCCGCGTCTGCGCGATCTATCTGGACGATTTCGAAGTGCCGGCCGAAAACCTGCTGGGCAAGGAGGGCGATGGTTTCAAGATCATCATGCGCGCCCTGCAGGGCGGGCGTGCCGTGATCGGGGCCAAGGCCTTGGGCATTGCAATCGGTGCTTTTGAAGACGCGGTCCGCTATGCCAACGAGCGCGTGATCAAGGGCAGCCCCATCGGCAAATATCAGATGATCCAAAGCCAGATCGCTGAAATGGCCGTGGCCATCGAAGCCAGCCGCGCCTTGGTCTATCAGGCAGCGCAAGCGATGGATATGGAACTGCCGACGAACCGTATCGCCTCGATCGCCAAATACCATGCGTCGCAAACCGCCAAGTTCTGCACCGATCAGGCCCAGCAGATTTATGGCGGCTATGGTCTGTCGTCGGAATTCCGCATCGCCAAATATCGCCGCTATGCCGATCTGATGTTCACCGGCGAAGGGACGGCCAACGTTCAAAAGATCCTGATTGCGGAGGATGCCTTGGGCTACAAGGTCGCCGACCGTCACCATGGCAAGACCGGCCTGCGCGCCATGGGGCGCGGCGCGGCCTGATTTCGGTCGGGACTGCGAAGGAAAAATCTGGGGCGCGCCAAGGTTTGGCGCGCCTTTTGTCTGTGTGGGCGACAGGGTTTCGCCAAAATTGCCCTTTGCGTGGACAGTTGCGGGTGGCCTGTGGCCAAATCCTGGCGGCATCCCTTTGGCACAGGATTTGCGGTTGTCCGTTTCACGTTGAGAACGAGGAAGCCGCTATGTCAGAGAACGCTGGATCATTGCCCTACAAGGCCTTGCCGATTGTCAAGGATGGCAAGCCCTTTGCCATGTTCGAGGGTGTTCGTGTCGTGGATGTGACGACCTCGGTCGCGGGGCCCTATGCCACGCAGTTGTTGGCTGATTTTGGGGCCGAAGTGATCAAGGTCGAACGCGCGCATGGCGATGATGCCCGCGCCTGGGGGCCTCCGTTCCTGAATGAACAATCGCTGTGGTTCACGGCTGTGAACCGCAACAAGAAAAGCGTCGTGCTGGATGCGCGCAGTGCGCAAGGCAAGGCCGATATGGAGGCGCTGATCGCCTCGGCCGATGTGTTTGTCACCAACCAGCCGCCATCGGTTCAAAAGAAGCTGGGCATGGATTATGCCAGCCTCAAGGCGCGGCGGGACGATATCATCTTTGTGTCGATCACCGGCTTTGGGCTTGAGGGCGAGCGTGCCGAACTGACCTGCTATGACCTGATCGCCGAAGGCTATTCGGGCGTGATGGATATCACGGGCGCCGCCGACTCCGGCCCCCAAAAGATTGGCACCCCGGCGGCTGACATGCTGGCGGGGCAAGATGCGGCCATGGCCACGATGGCCGCGCTGTTTGATCGCGCCAAGACGGGCAAGGGCCATCTGATCGACGTCAGCCTTGTGGAAAGCATGACGCGTTTCCTTGCCTGCCGGATTTCGCCCTATCTTGGCTCGGGCGAGGTGCCGGCGCGGTCGGGCGGCACCGACAGCGTGATCGCCATCTATCAGCCCTTTGAAACCGCCGACCTGCCGATGACCCTTGGTCTTGGGAATGACGGCATCTGGGCCCGGTTCTGGGAGGCGGTGGGCGACCCCGACTATGCCGCACGCCCCGAATTCGCCTCGAATGCCGACCGCCGCGTGCATCGCGCCCAGATCGTGACCCGGATTCAAGAGATCCTGAAGACCCGCCCGCGCGATGCCTGGCTTGATCTCCTGGGAACGGCCCGCGTGCCCGCAGGCCCGATCAACCGGATCGATGAGGTTTCTGGCGACCGCGCCTTGCAAGAGCGGGGGTTGTTCTACGCGATCGAGGAAGATGGCCGCACCGTGCCGCAGATCGGCCTTGGCATCACCATCGATGGCACGCCCAGCCATGCCCGCACCGCCCCGCCCGTATTGGGGGCCCATACCGCAGAGATTCTCGGCCGCCTGCGCGCCGCCGAATAAGACCCAAGCCCCGCGCCCTGCTGCACGGGCGATGCAAAGGATAGATGACATGGCCTTTACCCAGATCCTGTACGAAGAAGACGGCCCGATCGGCACGATCACGATGAACCGCCCCGACAATGGCAACATGTTCACCGAAACGATGTGCCATGAAATCCGTGACTGCATCGAAGGCATTCGCCGCGAAACGCGCACGCGGGTTGTCGTGTTGACGGGCGCCGGGGACAAGTTCTTTTGCATCGGTGGGCAAAAGGACGGGATGGAAAAGACCAAGCTTTACGCAGGCACCTTGCCGACGCTGGAAATGTACGAGGCCATCGACAAACTGCAAAAGCCGGTGATCGCTTCGGTCAACGGCTTTGCGGTCGGGGGCGGCAATGTGTTGCAGATGGTCTGCGACGTGACCATTGCCAAGGAAAGCGCGGTGTTCCGTCAGGTGGGCCCGATGATGGGGTCGTTCGATGCAGGCTATGGCACGTGGTATCTGGAGGACCTTGTCGGCAAAAAGCTGGCCAAGGAAATCTGGTACGCCAACCCCAAGATGACGGCGGCCTATGCCAAGGAAATCGGGCTGATCAACCGGATCGCCCCGGATGACCAGCTCAAGGAAAAAACCCGCGAATTCGCCTTGGAAATCGCTGATCGCGGGGCTTTTGCTCTGGCGTCGATCAAGGGTGCCTTCAACGCCCGCCATGGCGGCGTGGGCGGCCTGTCGCGCGTCACGCATGATCTTTTGCTGGCCCAGTATCTTGGCACCGACGAACACAAAGAGCTGAACGCCAGCTTCAACGAACGCCGCAAACCCGATCCGTCGAAGTTCGGTCACTAAGGGACGATCATGAAACCATTTCTGACATTGCATGACCCCGGTTCGGCCAAGCGGTATTATGACGCCGGGTTGTGGACCAGCGACACCTTTTACGGGCTGATGGATGCGCAGGCGCAGGCCCGCCCGGCGGCCAAGGCGCTGCGCGATGGGCGCGCCATTCTGGATTGGCAAACGCTGAAGGCGCGCGTCGATGCCATGGCGGATTCCTTTCATGAGGCGGGCATTTACGCGGGCGACCGTGTCTCGATCTGGATGTCGAACCGGGTCGAGGCCGTGATCACCTCTCTGGCCTGTTCGCGCGAAGGGATCGCCTGCAACCCGTCGCTGCACCGGTCTTATACCTGCGCCGAAATCACGACCCTGTTGACCGAGTTGCAGGCCCGCGCCCTGATCACCGAAGACGGGTGGGGTGCGGACCGCGCCAGCCAGGATTTCGATGCGATGCTGGCGGCGCTGCCGTTCCTGAAAAAGGTCTACACGCCGCAGACCTTTCCGATGCACATCATGGGCGTCGATCACCCGGCCCATCAGAACCCCGACAGCGTGGTCTATCTGGCCTTTACCTCGGGCACCACGGGCAAGCCGAAATGTGTGATGCATTCGTCCAACACGCTGTTGGCCAATGCCCGCGATCTGGTGCGCGACTGGGGTCTTTCGGAAACCTCGTGCATTCTGACCCTGTCGCCGCTGTCGCATCATATCGCTTGGGTTGCGATTGCGCAGTGGCTGGTCTGCGGCGGACTTTTGGTCACCAATGACCCCCCGGCCGGCACGACGCCCATGCAGTGGATCATCGAAACCGGCGCGACCTATGTTCTGGGCGTGCCGACCCATGCGATGGATATCCTGTCGGAGCAAAAGCGGGCAGGGTTGGATCGTCTGGGGCAGGTCGAGACGTTCTACATGGCGGGGTCGCCCATCCCCGAGGTGGTCGCCGAAGCCTTTGTGACCCAAGGGATCACCCCGCAGAACATCTACGGCATGACCGAATGTTCCTCGCATCAATACACCCACCCGTCGGATTCCAAGGAGGTCTGGATCCGCACC
The DNA here is from genome assembly GCA_023263735.1 of Paracoccaceae bacterium. Taxonomy (GTDB): domain Bacteria; phylum Pseudomonadota; class Alphaproteobacteria; order Rhodobacterales; family Rhodobacteraceae; genus Pseudotabrizicola. Next base: position 8,724 of record JALQUQ010000015.1, read on the forward strand.
TGTGGGCGCGGTGGCCCGGCCTATGAGGTCAAGGTCTGGAACCCGGAAAACCCGGATGAGGAAATGCCGCGCGGAAAATCCGGCAATATCGGGGGCCGTGGGGCGGCGATGATGCTGGGCTATTTCGCCAATCAGGCCGCGACCGAAGGCACGTTCAACCGCCATGGCTATCTGTTGTCGGGCGACCTTGGGTCGTTCGATGACGCTGGCAACCTGCGGATCGAAGGCCGGATTAAGGACCTGATCATCCGGGGGGGCCACAATATCTATCCGGCCCAGATCGAAAGCCATGCGCTGACGCATCAGGGGGTGGAAAAGGCTGCGGCCTTTGGCGTGCCCGATGATCGTCTGGGCGAACGCGTCTGCCTTGCCATCATCGGCGATGTCTCGGCCGAAGACATGTTGGAGCATCTGGCGACCAGCGGGCTTTCGAAATTCGACATGCCCGAATGGTATATCGCGGTCGAGGCGCTGCCGCTGACCGCCTCGGGCAAGATCCTGAAACGCGAACTGACCGAAATGGTCAAGCGGGGCGATCTGGCCCCGGCTCCGGTGCGCTATGTTGAAAGAAAGGCAGTGTAATGGCTGTTGAACTTACGCAGGATGGCGATTTTGCCGTTCTGACCCTGAACCGCCCCCAAGCGTTGAACGCGCTGTCGTTCCAGATCTTGAAAGATATCGGCGCGGCCATCGATGCGGTCGCAGGCATGAACGTGCGGGCCTTGCTGGTCACGGGCGCGGGCGACAAGGCCTTTTGCGCCGGGGCCGACATCAAGGAACTGCGCAACCGCCCGCTGGTCGATCAAAAGGACGGCGCGGAACTGGGGCAAAGCGTCTTTGCCAAATTGGACCGCCTGCCGGTTGCCTCGGTTGCGCTGGTGAACGGCTATGCCTTTGGGGGCGGGGCCGAATTGGCGATGGCTTGCACCTTCCGTCTGGCGGCGCCGAATGCGATTTTCGGTCTGCCCGAGGTCAAGCTGGGCCTGATCCCCGGATATGGCGGCACGCAGCGCCTGCCGCGTCTGGTGGGCGAGGGGCGCGCGCTGGAAATCATCATGACCGGCCGCAACGTCAAGGCGGATGAGGCCGAGCGGATCGGTCTGGTCAATGCCGTGATTGAGGGCGATCTGATGCAGGCTGGCCGCGACTTTGCCGGCAAATTCACCCGCTACAGCCTTCCGGTTCTGAACTTTGCCCGCCGTGCGGTTGCCCGCGCAGGCGATACGACGCTGGCCGCCGGGCTGGAGATCGAAGCCGATCTGTCAACGCTCGCCTATCGTCTGAACGACGCCGAAGAGGGCATGGCCGCCTTTGAAGAGAAACGGAAACCGGAGTTCAAGGATGCTTGACCGCGGACAAATCGTCATTACCGGAGCCTCCAAGGGGATTGGTGCCGCCATCGCATCGGAAATGGCCCAGCGGGGCTATGATGTGGTGTGCCTGTCGCGCACGGGAACATCGGATGTTGGCCACGCCGTCGCCTGCGACATGACCGACGAGGCGGGCGTTCGCGCGGCCTTTCAGCAGATCGCCGAACGGGGCCCGATTGCCGGATTGGTCAACAATGCGGGGGTGCATATCCTTGGGTCGATTGCCACGCTGACGACCGAGGATTTCAACAAGACCATCGCGTTGAACACGACCGCCGTCATGGTGGCAGCGCGCGAGGCCTATCCGCATCTGAAACAGAACGGCGGAACGATCGTCAACATCGGGTCTTTCTTTGACAAGCTGGGTGTGCCGGACAATCTGGCCTATTGTGCGTCAAAGGCGGCGGTGGCGGCGATGACCCGCTGCATGGCCGTCGAATGGGCGCGCGATGGCATTCGCGTGATGAACGTCGCCCCCGGCTATATCGAAACCGACCTGAACCGCGATTTTCTGGCCCGTGAAAAGGTCCAGAAATGGATGGCAAGCCGCATTCCCGTTGGAAAACCGGGCAAGGCCTCGGACGTTGCAAAGCTGGTCGCCGCGATCTTTGGCGAAAGCATCGGCTTTTTGACGGGGGAAACCATCTACATCGACGGCGCCCAAGGGATGAACCACTGATGAATATGCTTGATAAAGTCATCGCCGCCCGCAAGTGGAACGACGAAGAGCGCATGATCCTTGACCAGGTGCAGCGCATGACGGACGAGGTGATCGCCCCCAATGCCGCGCGGGTGGATGAAACCCATGAATTCCCTTGGGAAAACGTCAAGGCGATCAATGATCTGGGTCTGAACGCGCTGTTCATTCCCGAAGAGTTCGGCGGCGCCCCGATGAGCTATAAGCTGTATCTGGAAGTGGTTTCCGTCATCTCCGAGGCCTGCGCCTCGACCGGCATCATCTATGCCACCAACTATCACGGGATGAAGCCGCTGATCGATTTCGGCACCGATGCGCAACGCGCGCGCCTGTTGCCCCGCATTGCCGAAGGTGGGCTTGGCGCGCTGACGATCACCGCGCCCAACGCCGGCTCGGATGCGACCGGCATGCGCACGACCTTTACCGAAGATGGCGATGACGTCATCATCAACGGCTCCAAGGTCTTTATCTCGAACGGCAATGTCGCCGATCTTTATCTGCTTTTCGGCAAGTGGAAGGGCATCGACGATCCGCGGGCCGCGATCTCCTGCATCGTGTTGGAAAAGGGGGCGGCGGGTCATGTGATCGGCAAGCCCGAGCGCAAGATGGGCCACAACGGTTCGGCCACCTGCCCGATGAGCTTTGACAACGTGCGGATGCCGCGCGCAAACCTCTTGGGCAACCCGGGCGATGGTTTGAAGATCCTTTTGGCATCGCTGAACAAATCCCGGCCATCGGTCGCCGCACATGCCCGGGGCATCGCGCGCGCGGCGTTCCGCGACATGGTTGCCTATGGCAATGAGCGCGTCCAATCGGGCAAGGCGATCCTTGATTTTCAGGGCAACCAGTTCACGCTGGCCGACCTTGCCTCGGAATTGCTGATGGTCGAACGGTGGGTCGATTACGTCGCCGATATGGTCGACGGCGGAGAAACGGATTTTGGCATGGAAGCCTCGATCGCCAAGATGCGGGCCACCGATCTGGCGATGAAGATGGCTTTGGAAAACGTGCAGTTCCATGGCGGCTATGGATATATCCGCGAATACCGCGCCGAACGTCTGATGCGGGACGCCAAGATTGGCCAGATCTGGGAAGGCACCAACCAGATCCATCGCCAGTTGATCGGCCGTTCCTTCCGCGAGAAGAAACGCTGATGACGGGCGCGCTGGAGGGGCTGAAGGTTCTGGATTTCTCGACCCTGCTGCCGGGGCCGATGGCCAGTCTGTTTCTGGCGGATGCCGGGGCCGAGGTGATCAAGATCGAACGCCCCGGCACGGGCGAGGAAATGCGCGGTTACGTTCCGAAATGGGGCGCTGACAGCGTGAATTTCGCGATGCTGAACCGGGGCAAGCGGAGCCTTGCGCTGGATCTGAAAGACCCGGCGTCGCGTCAGGTGCTGGAGCCCCTCTTGCGCGACGCCGATGTGGTGATCGAACAGTTCCGCCCCGGTGTCATGGCACGGCTGGGGCTGGGATATGACGATGTGCGCGCGCTGAATCCCGACATCATCTATTGCTCGATTTCGGGCTATGGGCAGACGGGGCCCAAATCGCTGCGCGCGGGGCATGACCTGAATTACATCGGTGACGCGGGCCTTTTGGCCCTGTCACACGGAGAGGCCGCGCGGCCCGTCCTGCCGCCTGCGCTGATCGCCGATATTGCCGGGGGCACCTATCCGGCCCTGTTCAACATCCTGTTGGCCTTGCGGGCGCGGGATGCGGGCAAGGGGGGCGCGCATCTGGATATCGCGATGGCGGAAAACCTGTTCCCCTTTCTCTATTGGGCGATGGGCGACGGGCAGGCCGCTGGGCAATGGCCGGGCAATGGCGATGCGCTGGTCACGGGGGGATCGCCCCGCTATCAGCTTTATGCCACCGCCGACGGCCGCATGTTGGCCGCAGCGCCGCTTGAGGCGAAATTCTGGGCGATCTTTTGCGATGCCATCGGTCTGCCGTCTGATTTGCGCGATGATGCGCGTGACCCCGAGGCGACGCGCGCCGGAATTGCCGCCATCATCGCAAGCCGAGAGGCCATCCACTGGGCCGAGGTCTTTGAAGCCGCCGACTGCTGTTGCTCGATCGTTCAATCGATCGAGGACGCGTTGGAAGACCCGCATTTCGCAGCGCGGGGCGTGTTCAGCCGCCGCGTGACCAATGACCGGAATGCCACGATGCGCGCTTTGCCAACCCCCGTTGCCCGGGTTTTGGCCTCAGATCCCAAAGGATCGGCAAGTGCGCCCCGACTGGGCGCCGACAACGACACATATGCGCCACGCTGAACGCGTCGGCGGCCAAAAGGAGAATTTGCAATGACAATGAAAAAGGTAGGCGTCTGCGGGGCCGGTGGCACGATGGGCGCAGGCATTGCATTGGTCGCGGCACGGGCGGGATTTGAAACCGTGTGCTTTGATCTGTCGGCGGACGCTCTGGCCCGCCAGCGCAAGGCGGCAGGCAAGTTTTTCGGCAAATCGGTCGAAAAGGGCAAGATGAGCCAAGCCGACTGCGATGCCGCCCTTGGCCGCATGATTGATGCCACCGATCTGACTGCCTTGGCCGATTGTGATCTGGTGATCGAGGCGATCTTTGAAAGCCTGCCGGTCAAGAAAGACCTGTATGGCAAGCTGAACGCGATCTGCAAACCCGAGACGATCTTTGCCTCGAACACCTCGACCCTGTCGATCACCCAGATTGCGGGGGGCTGCGGGCGCGAGGATCGCGTGGTCGGCATGCATTTCTGCCTTCCGGCGCAGGTGATGAAACTGATCGAGATGTCGCGGGGCATCAACACCTCGGACGCGACCTTTGATGCCGCCTGGGCCTGGACCGAGGCTGCGGGGCAGATCCCGGTCGAGACGCAGGACAAGCCCGGCTTTATCCTGAACGCGCTGTTGGTGCCGTTCAACAACGATGTGATCCGCGCGATCGAGGCCGGTCTGGCCACGCCCGAGGATATCGATACGGCGATCAAGGTGGGCCTTGGCTATCGGATGGGCCCCTGCACCTTGCTGGATCTGATCGGGTTGGATACGCAGGTTCTGCTGGGCGAGGCCTTCTTTCCGATCACTCTGGATGCACGCGCGGCGGTTCCGCCGCTGTGCCGCCGGATGGTGGCCGCGGGTAAACTCGGGAACAAATCGGGCCAGGGCTTCCTGACCGGCCTGACCCGCGACAAGGCGACCGAGGCGCCGGGCTTTTCCGTCATCGGCCGCAGCGCCAATTTCGCCGAGGGGCTGGCAAACACGGGCGATGCCGTCACGATCCATCTGGGCGGCGGCTTTGTGGCCGACCCGTCGAAGACCGCCGTTCTGGTGGAACTGGGCACCGAATGCCTGGGTCAGCACACGGGCGAGGATTCGGGCCGCGAAGGGTCGAATGCCGTTGGTTTTGCGCGCTATCGCAATGGCGACGACGCACCGTCGAACCTGATCGAGATCGTGGTTCAGCCCAACACCTCGTCCGAGGCGCTGGCCGCCGCCCGCGCGATCTTTGAGGTGGCCGGTTTTGAAACGGTGGTCTGCAAGGATCTGGCGGGCCGCATCGTCGATCGTCTGGTGCGCCCGAAATACAATGACGCGCTGCGTTTCCTTGACGAAGGTCTGGCCTCGGCCGAAGACATGGACAAGACCTGCTGCATGGGGCTGGGCTATCCGATTGGGCCGATTGCCCGCGTGACGGGCGGCGGTCTGGCGCGGCACTACGATGTGTCAAAGGCGATCTATGACATGACCGGTTTGCCCGGCTATGCCCCCGCCCGCCGCGCAGTCGTAGCAAAGGCCCGTGAGGCGGCGAAGTGAAGGCACTGATCGTCAGAGCCTTTACCGATTTCGATCAGGCGGAGGTCGGGGAGTTGCCCGACCCCACACCCGCCCCCGGTCAGGTCGTCGTGGATATTGCCGCCTCCGAGGCGAATTTCCCCGACATCCTGTATATCGAGGGCAAGTATCAGAAAAAGCCGCCGTTCCCGTTTTCGCCGGGTCTGGCCGGGGCAGGGCGGATTTCGGCGGTGGGCGAAGGGGTTGACCCCGCAAAGATCGGTCAGCGCGTGCTGACGCTGCCCTATTATGGCACCCATGCCGAAAAGGTCGCGGTGGCTGCGGACTGGTGCTTTCCGATGCCGGAGGCGATGGACGACCCCACCGCCGCCGCCTTTGGCTTGGTTTATCAGACGGCGTGGTTCGCCCTGACGGCGCGCGCCCGTCTGGCCAAGGGGGACCGGGTTCTGGTTCTGGGGGCCACGGGGGGCATCGGAATGGCCGCGATCCAATTGGCCAAGGCGCTTGGGGCCGGGCAGGTGATTGCCGCCACGCGCGGGGCCGAGGGGGCCGCCCGTGCCAAAGAGATGGGGGCCGATGGCACCGTCGATTCGAGCATGGCCGATCTTGCCAACGGCCTGCGCGATGCAGTCAACGATCTGACCGGCGGTCATGGGGTGGATGTGGTGATCGATCCCGTCGGCGGGGCCGTTTCCGCGGCGGCCCTGCGCGCGATGGCATGGGATGGCCGGATGGTCATTGTGGGCTTTGCCAGCGGAGAGATTCCAAAAATCGCGGCGAATTACCTGCTGGTCAAGAATATCTCGGTTTCGGGCATCCAGTGGACCGACTACCGCGCCCGCCAGATCGACCAGGTTCGCGACGCGCAGGCGCAGATCTTTGCCCTGTGGTCGGCAGGCAAACTGGCCCCGCAGATCACCGCAACCTATGGCTTGGCCGACTATGCCGTGGCGCTGCGGGCGCTGCGGGAAGGGCGGGCCAGCGGCAAACTCATTTTGACAATGGAACAGGAATTATGACCGCACTTACGACAAAACAGGTCATTGGTGTCGTTGGCGCAGGCACAATGGGGGCGGGGATCGCCCAGTTGGCTGCGGCCGCAGGGCATCCGGTGGTGCTGTTTGATTCATTCGACGGCGCCGCGGCAAAGGGCAAGGCCCGGATTGCTGATGGATTGGCCAAAATGGTTGCCCGCGGCAAGATGGCCGAGGACGACCGCCTTGCGCTGGTCGACCGTATCACCCTTGGCGTCGAAGTGGCGTCGCTGGCCCCCTGCGCCTTGGTGATCGAGGCCATTGTCGAAAACCTTGAGGTCAAGCGCGATCTGTTCGCCACTTTGGAAAAGACGCTGGCCGAGACGGCCATTCTTGCCACCAACACCTCGTCGATTTCCATCACCTCGATCGGGCGCGATCTGAAACGCCCCGAGCAGTTGGTGGGCATGCACTTCTTTAACCCCGCGCCGGTGATGA
>JALQUQ010000160.1 GCA_023263735.1 Paracoccaceae bacterium
GGCCTATCTGCATTCGGCGACCATGGTCAAAGCGGGCCTTTTCCTGATGGCGCGTCTCTGGCCGGTCTTGTCGGGCACCACGGAATGGTTCGTTCTGGTGTCGGGGGCGGGCCTGATCACCATGGTCATGGCCGCAAAGATCGCCCTGTTCAAAGATGATCTCAAGGCATTGCTGGCCTTTTCTACCGTCAGCCACCTTGGCCTGATCACCATGCTCTTGGGCTTTGGCACAGCCGAGGCGGCGACGGTCGCGGTATTCCACATCATCAACCATGCCACCTTCAAGGCCGCCCTTTTCATGAGCGCGGGCATCGTTGACCACGAAACCCACACTCGCGATCTCAAGCGTTTGGGGGGATTGCGCACGCTGATGCCGGTCACCTTTACCATCGCCACGGTTGCGGCCCTGTCGATGGCGGGCATCCCGCCGCTGAATGGGTTCCTGTCCAAGGAAATGATGCTTGAGGAAACGGCCCATACGCTGTGGTTCAACGCCCCTTGGCTGTTGCCCGCTTTGGCCACCATCGGCGCGATGTTTTCGGTCGCCTATTCCTTCCGCTTTATCGCCCATGGCTTTCTGGGCCCGGTGCGCGACGATTACCCCCATCATCCGCACGACCCCGGGTTCGGAATGTGGTTTTCTCCGGCCCTGTTGGTCACGCTGGTGGTGGTGATCGGTGTCGTGCCGATGACTTCGGCCGCTTGGCTGGTGAATGTGGCGGCGGGCGCAGTGACCGGCGAGACGGTCGCCGTGGCCATCAAACATTGGCACGGGGTTGGCTCCCCGGCTTTGTGGATGTCGGCCCTTGCGATTTTGGGCGGCGCAGCACTGCTGACCACCCACAAGACGTGGATGGCCATGTGGGATGCCTTCCCCCGGCCCGAGGCGAAAGCGATCTTTGACGCGATCATCGAACCGCTGGCCGCTGCGGCGCGAGGCGTGACCGACCGCCTGCACGACGGCGCATTGACCCGTTATGTCGCGATTGGCACGATTGCCATCGTGGTGGCCGGGCTTTGGGCCTTTACCGGCGGCACCCACGTGCCCGGCACGCGCGATCTGTTGCCGCTGCATCCGGTTCCGGTCTTGGGGTGGTTGTCGCTGGTTCTGGCCACCGTGGCCATCGTCCTGTTCCATCGCAACCGTCTGCTGACGCTGGTTCTGGTCGGGATCATCGGCCTGATGATTTCGGTCGGATTCGCCTATTTCTCGGCCCCCGATCTGGCGTTGACCCAAATTTCGGTCGAGGTGGCCAGCGTCATCCTGATGCTGTTGTCGCTCAACTTCCTGCCCAAAACCACCCCGGTTGAAAGCACCAACCTCCGCCGGGGCTGGGACGCGGCCGTCGCCATTTCGGCCGGTGTCGGCATCTTTGCCTTGTCTTATGCCCTGATGACGCGGGATTTCGCCTTCCCCACCATTGCCGATTATCACATCGCCAATGCAAAATCCGAAGGCGGCGGAACGAACATCGTCAACGTGATCCTCGTCGACTTCCGGGGCTATGATACCTTTGGCGAAATCACGGTCTTGGGCATCGCTGCGATCCTGATCTATGCCTTGACCGAGGCGCTTTTGCGCGGCGGGCCCGCAAATGATCGCCTTTTGGCATGGAAACCCGATCAACACCGTGCGGGCGATCGCCACCCGATGATGCTGGTCGTGGCCACGCGGCTGATCCTGCCCATCGCCCTTATGGTTGGGGTGTTCATCTTCCTGCGCGGGCACAACGTTCCGGGCGGCGGCTTTATCGCCGGTCTGGTCGTGTCGATCGCGCTGGTGATGCAGTACATGGCGTCGGGTTTTGCCTGGACGGCGGCCCGGCAAAAGGTGGATTACCACGCCCTGATCGCCACGGGTGTCTTGACGGCCGCCGCAACGGGCGTGGGTGCTTGGTTCAACGGCATGCCGTTCATGACGTCGGATTTCACCCATGTTCACCCCGGCATCGTCGAAGATTTTGAACTGGCGACCGCCGCGATCTTTGACCTTGGCGTGTTCCTGACGGTTCTGGGGGCGGTGATGCTGTCCTTGGCTTCGCTGTCGCGCATCGCGATCCGCGCTGGAGAAACCGTGAACGTTCAACCCTTTGACATTGATCCGTCCGAGGGCCGCACTCTGGATGACCTTGACGCGAAGGAGGCGCAATAATGGAGGCGCTTGTTGCAATCGCCCTTGGGCTTTTGACCGCGGCCGGGATCTATCTGATGCTGCGGCTGCGGACATTCCCGGTGATCGTCGGGCTGACCCTGCTGAGCTATGCGGTCAACGTGTTCATCTTTGCCGTTGGCCGTTTGGTGACCAACGCCCCCCCGATCTATGTGGATGCGACCACGCCCTATACCGATCCCCTGCCGCAAGCACTGGTTCTGACCGCCATCGTGATCAGCTTTGGCATGACGGCCGTGATCGTGATGATGGCCTTGGGGTCTTTCCTTGAGGCTGGCCATGACAAAGTGGAAATGACCGACGACACGGCGGGAGAGTCGAAATGATGGGACACTGGATCATCTCGCCCATCGTCCTTCCGGCGATGATGGGGGCCTTTATCGTGCTGTTCATGCGGCACGATCTGGTTTTGCAGCGCATCTTCTCTTTGGCGGCGACAGCGATATTGGTGCTGATCACCGGTTCGCTTTTGGTGTCGGCCAGCCATAACCCGCCCGAAATCTATTTGCTGGGCAACTGGCCCGCCCCGTTTGGCATTGTGCTGATGCTTGACCGGTTGTCGGCGATGATGGTCTTTTTGACCGCGCTTCTGGCGGTGCTGGTTCAGCTTTATGCCATTGGCACAAATTGGGATGCCCGGGGCCGCCATTTCCACGCCCTGTTCCAATTCCAGTTGATGGGGATCGGCGGCGCCTTTCTGACGGGCGACGCCTTTAACCTGTTCGTGTTCTTCGAGGTGTTGTTGATCGCCTCGTATGGGTTGATGATCCATGGCGGCGGAAAGGACCGGTTGCGCGCAGGCGTTCAGTATATCGCCTTTAATCTGGTGGGATCGTCGCTGTTTCTGATTGCGCTGGCGTCGATCTATTCGGTCACAGGCACGCTGAACATCGCCGATCTGGCGGTCAAGGCACAGGTTCTGCCCGAAGGGGACTCCGCCCTGTTCCGGGTGGCCGCGATCATGCTGATGCTGGTCTTTGCCATCAAAGGGGCGCTGGTGCCTTTGCAATTCTGGCTGCCCGGCACCTATGCAAACGCGCCCGGACCGGTGGCCGCTCTGTTCGCCGTGATGACCAAGATCGGGGCCTATGCGATGATCCGCTTTGGCGTCATGGTCTTGCCGCCGACCACACCTGCCACAGGCACCATGATCGCCGATCTTTTGCTGCCTACCGCAATCGTGACGCTGGCGGTTGGTGCGATTGGTGTGCTGGGGGCAAGCACGTTGGGCCGACTGGCGGCCTTTGCGGCAATCGCATCGATGGGAACCGCGTTTCTGGCCATCTCGGCCTTTACACCGGCATCGACGGCCGCGGCCCTGTATTACATGGTGCATTCGACCTTTGCCGGGGCGGCGCTGTTCCTGATCGTTGATCTGGTGACCGAGCGGCGCGCGAATGACGGCCTGCGCCGCGCTTTGCCCCCCATCGCGCAAAGCGGACTGATCGCCGGGCTTTTCATGGCCTCGGCCATCGCAACCGCAGGGATGCCCCCGCTTTCGGGCTTTTTGGGCAAGCTCTTGGTGATGGATGCCCTGCGCGATCAGGCCGCGCTGGTCTGGACGGTGATCCTTGTGTCGTCCTTCCTGATCGTTCTGGGCTTTGCCCGCGCCGGTTCGGTCGTGTTCTGGAAAGCGCACGGCTCGGCCCCGCTGGAACCGCCCAGCCATGACCGCCAGACCCTTGGCTTTGTTTCGGTCTTTGCCCTGTTGGGAATGCTGGTCATCATGACCGTCTTTGCCGGGCCAATCATGAATTGGCTCGAACAAACTGCGGCGCATCTGCATGACCCTGCCGCCTATATCGCCGCCAATAAACTGCCCGAGGTGAAGTGAGATGCTCCGCAAGCTTTTCCCCCACCCTTTGCTGACCTTGCTTTTGGTCATCATCTGGCTGCTTTTGGTCAATCAATGGAAAGTGGGCAGCCTTGTCATGGGGCTGATCCTTGGCATTGCGATCCCGCTCCTGACGGCCGCCTATTGGCCCAACCGCCCGGTGGTCAAGGATATTCCGGCCTTTATCTCCTACTGCCTGATGGTTCTGTGGGACATCATCGTCGCCAATATCCAGGTGGCCAAGATTGTGGCCTTCATGCCCAACGACAAGATCAAATCGGCGTGGATTCCCATTCCGATCGACCTGAAAACGCCCGAGGCCATCACCATGCTGGCCGGAACCATCACCATGACTCCGGGCACCGTGACCGCTGACATGTCGTCGGATGGCAAGGTTTTGTTGATCCACACCCTGCACACCGACGATCCCGATGGGGTGCGCGACGACATCAAGGCCCGCTATGAAACCCGGCTGAAAAGGATCTTTGAATGATGCTTGATTATGCCCTGACCTTTGCGTTCCTGTGCTTTGGCCTTGGCCTTGCCATGAACCTGTACCGCGTCTTTCGCGCGCCCGGGGTGATTGACCGCGTTCTTGCGCTTGACACCATGGTGGTCAACGTCATCGCCCTGATCGTGCTTTACGGGATCAAAACCAAAAGCGGCATCAATTTCGAAGCGGCACTGTTGTTCGCCATGACGGGCTTTGTCTCGACCGTGGCGTTCTGCAAGTTCATGCTGCGCGGCGACATCATCGAGTAAACGGCCATGGAACAGATTGCAGAACTGGTGATTTCGGCCCTTTTGGTGATCGGCGGCATTTTTGCCGTGATCGGCAGCTTTGGCCTGTTGAAACTGCGCGACACGATGCAACGCCTGCATGCCCCGACCAAGGCGACGACCGTCGGCGTTGGCACGGCGTTGATCTCTTCGATGATCTATTTTCTGGTGTTCGAGGGTACGATCAGCTGGCACGAATTGCTGATCACGCTGTTCTTGCTGCTGACCGCCCCGATCACGGCCAATTTCATCGCCAAGGCGCAGATGCACCGCTTTATCAAGCCCGAGGATCTTCCCGGGACGGGGGATACCACCGATTGGGCGACCTATGATCTGGAAATGACCGTCGCAAACCCCGATCTGATTGGGCCTGACTTGCGCAAGTAAAATCCTGACCAAAGAGTCAAAAAACTGAAAACCCCTCCCTTGCCGGGTGGGGTTTTCGGTGTGATAGTGCCCCAAAGCTTGTACAGGGGCGCAAACGTGCACAGCGAAACATCCGCACCGCAGGACATTGCGGTTCAGCTTCCGCAATTGGCCCATGCCCGAAATCCCGGCATGCCGCTTGATCTGGATTGGGTGGCCAGCGTTCAGGCCAATACCTCGGCGATCGAACGCCGCGCCGCCACATTGGGCGGGCGGCGCAGCGTGAAGAAAGACTATCAGGCCGCGTGGTTGCTCAAGGCGGTTTCGCTGATCGATCTGACAACCCTGTCGGGTGACGACACCAAGGGCCGCGTGCAGCGCCTGTGTGCCAAGGCCCGCCAACCCGTTCGCCCTGACATTCTGGCGGCTCTGGGCCTTTCGGGTCTGACGGTTGGGGCGGTCTGCGTTTATCACGACATGGTGGAAACCGCCGTTCGCGCGCTTGAGGGCAGCAATATTCCCGTGGCGGCCGTCTCGACCGGATTTCCCGCCGGATTGTCGCCATTTCACCTGCGCATTCAGGAAATCCGCGAAAGCGTCGCCGCCGGAGCGCGCGAGATCGACATCGTCATCTCTCGCTCGCTGGTGCTGACCCAAAATTGGCAGGCGCTGTATGACCAAGTGCGCGAGATGCGCGAAGCCTGCGGTGACGCCCATATCAAGACCATTCTGGCCACCGGGGAACTGGGAACCCTGCGCAATGTCGCCCGCGCCAGTCTGATTTGCATGATGGCAGGGGCCGACTTCATCAAGACCTCAACCGGCAAGGAAACGGTCAACGCCACCCTGCCCGTCAGCCTGACCATGATCAGGGCCATTCGCGACTATCAGGAACGCACCGGCATCAAGGTCGGATACAAACCCGCGGGCGGCATTTCCAAGGCCAAGGATGCACTGCTGTATCTGGCCTTGATCAAGGATGAACTGGGCCACCCGTGGCTGCAACCCGATCTGTTCCGCTTTGGCGCCTCATCGCTCTTGGGCGACATCGAACGCCAGCTCGAACATCACCTGACCGGCCACTACTCTGCCGCCAACCGCCACGCGATGGGTTAACACCATGACGATCAAGGAAATCTTTGACTCGATGTCTTATGGCCCCGCCCCGGAAAGCAACGGCGAAGCTTTGGCCTGGATTGCCAAGCATGCCGGCACATTTGGCCATTTCATCGACGGCAAGTTCACCGCGCCCGAGGCCTTGTTTG
>JALQUQ010000161.1 GCA_023263735.1 Paracoccaceae bacterium
TTGGCCCGCCAGATGCCTGACGCCGACAAGCGCGCCCTCGCCACCCATAGTGTCGAAACCCTGTCACTGGACAGCACCCGCGCCTATGTGCGCGCCCTTATCGCCCATATTCGCGAGACGACCCATGCGTGAAATCGTTCTCGATACCGAAACCACGGGCTTTGAACCGGCTGACGGCGACCGGCTGGTCGAAATCGGGGCCATCGAACTTTACAACCACCTGCCCACGGGCCGGGTGTATCACCAATACATCAACCCCGAACGCAGCATGCCCCGCGGCGCCTATGAGGTGCATGGCATCGGCCCCGATCTTTTGGACCCGCCCGAACCGGCAAAACCCGGTCAGGTGATCTTGCGCGACAAACCGCTGTTCAAATCGGTGGGTCAGGCCTTTCTGGATTTCGTCGGCGATGCGAAACTGGTCATCCACAACGCTGCCTTTGATATGAAATTCCTGAATTTCGAACTGCAAAAGGCGGGTTTCCCCGGCATTCCGAACAATCGCGCGATTGATACCCTCGCCATCGCCCGCACCAAATTCCCGGGCTCTCCGGCGTCGCTTGATGCCCTGTGCCGCCGGTTTGGGGTCGATAACTCCTCGCGCGATAAACACGGCGCGCTGCTCGATTCCGAATTGCTGGCCGAGGTCTATCTGGAACTGGTCGGCGGGCGGCAACCCGATCTGGTGCTCAGCACCTCGCCCACCACCCGCAATGCGGCTGGCGAGGTTACCTCTGCCGAATGGCGTCCGCGCCCGCGTCCGACCCCCCTGCCCCCGCGTCTCACCGCCGAAGAGGCAGCCGCCCATCAGGCTTTCGTGGCCAAACTGGGCGATGCGGCCGTCTGGAAAAAGCGGCAGGAATGAAAAAGGCCGGATCGCAAGACCCGGCCCATTCCCAAAATCACCAAACCGATCAGTTCGGTTGACCCTGCACCTGCTGACGGCGCATCATTTCCCCGCGATAAAGCGCGAGATAATCCACCGTATCCAGATTCAGCGGCGGGAAGCCGCCGTCGCGCGTCACGTCCGAGATGATGCGGCGGATAAAGGGGAACAGCAAACGCGGGCATTCGATCAACAGGAACGGATGCAGTTGCTCGTCGGGCACGTTTTCCACATGGAAAATCCCGGCATAATCCAGCTCCAGATGGAACAGGGTTTCGCCGTTCACCTTGTTCTTCGAGGTCACCTTGAACTTCTGGATCACTTCGAATTGAAAATCCTGGGCGCGCTTGCGGGCATCAAGGCTCACCTGAACCTGAATGTCGGGCTGCACTTCGCCCGACTGCATGCCCTTTTGCGCCAGAATGTTTTCAAACGACATATCGCGGATGAACTGGGCAAGCACGCTCATGCGAACCTGCGGCTGGGCCTGCGGCTGTTCACCGTTTTCTTCGGCCATGGTGGAACTCCCTTTGAAACTTCTTTGCCGGTGTTCCTAGCAGGATGGCACAGCAGTCTCAATGCCGCGTCCAGCCCGATGGCCCCCGCGGCGGTGCGTTTTCATCAATTTCCATGAATTCCCCATCAATAATCGTGGGGTCCGACGGGTTTTGCCGGGTAAATCCGCCCATCTGGCTGGTGTACACCATCGACTGCGCGCGCAGGCGCGGCCCGATATAGCCGATGATCGCCCGCCGCACCGCCGGAACCATCAGCGAAAAGCCAACCGCATCGGTAAAGAACCCCGGCGTCAGCAACAACAGCCCCGCCACTAGGATCATCGCACCATGGGCCAGCGGCGACAGCGGATTGCGCGCCGCCTGCATGTCCTGCTGCAACTCGCGCAGCACGGCCAACCCCTGCTGGCGCACCAGAACCGTGCCCAGAACCCCGGTCAAAAGCACCAAGGCCAGCGTGGGCCACAGCGTCAACCAGCCGCCAATCGTGATGAACAAACCGATTTCAATCAAAGAAACGGTGACGAACAGGGCGAAAAGCCACATGGCTGTCTCCTTCACGGCGACTTGGTGGGTGCAGAGGTGGACACAAGCGCCCACCGCACCTACATAGGATCAAACCGTACCCGTTACCAATCCCCGTGGCCGGAAAATCCCGGCTCTGTCAGAGGTCACCAATGAATTCTTCGACGATTCAGCTGCTTGTTTTGGCCGGAGTCGCCATCTTCTTGATCCTCAAGTTGCGGTCCGTTCTGGGCACGCGCGACGGATTTGAAAAACCCCCGATCCAGAAAGAGGAAGAGCGTCCGCGCCTGCGCCGCGATTTCGAGGTGATCCAAGGCGGGCCCGATCGCGATATCACCGACCATGTGGCCGAGGGCAGCCCCTCAGCCTTGGCCTTGGCCGATATGAAAAAGGCCGAACCGTCCTTCAGCGTCACGCCCTTCCTTCAGGGCGCGCGCGGGGCCTATGAAATGATCCTGATGGCCTTTGAACGCGGCGATATCAGCCAGATCCGCCCCTTCCTCGGCCCCGAGATCGAAGCGGCCTTCACCCAGGCGATCAACGCGCGTGAGGCGCAGGGCATCACGGTCGAGGCGAATTTTGTCGGCCTCAAGGAATTGTCGCTGCAAGAGGCAACCTATAACCCCGCCACCAAACGCGCCGAAGTTACCGTGCGCTATGTCGGCGAATTGACCTCGGTCGTGCGCAACAAGGCGGGCGAGATCATCGAAGGCTCGGCAAAAGAAATCAAACGCCAGCGCGATCTGTGGACCTTTGCCCGCACCATGGGCGCGGCCGATCCCAACTGGCAACTTGTCGCCACTGGCGAATAATCGGATGCCCGGGCGTGTGGGTGCGGTCGTTTTTCCTTTCGGTCTGGATGGCGGCGACAATGGCCACACATGCCTCGGCTCAGGTTCTGACCTTTGATGACCTCAAGGGGTGGGATGCAGATGACCATCTGGCCGCCCTTTCCGTCTTTCGCCAAACCTGCGCCAAGATGACCGAACCGGAATGGACCTCGCTCTGCCGTCTGGCGGCAGATGCGGGGCGGTCGCAGGCTTCGGCCCGGCAATTCTTTGAACTTCTGTTCCGCCCGGTGCAGATCGGCACCGATCCGGCCCTCTTTACCGGCTATTACGAACCCGAACTCCAAGGATCGCTGACCCGCACCCCGCGATTTGCCTATCCGCTGTACAAAAAACCCCCCGAATTGACCGAGGGCCAAACCTATCACAGCCGCGGCGCCATCGAAGACGGGATCTTGCGGGGTCGTGGTCTGGAACTGGTCTGGCTCGATGACCCGGTGGAGGTGTATTTTCTTCAGGTTCAGGGCTCGGGCCGCGTGCGCCTGCCCGATGGCACCGTGATGCGCGTGGCCTATGCGGGCAAGAACGGCCAACCCTACCGCTCCATCGGCAAGGAACTGGTGCGGCGCGGCACGCACACCTTGGCCGATGTCTCGGCCCAAGAGATCAAATCTTGGGTCCGCCGCAATCCCGCCGCGGGGCGCGAGCTGCTGAATTCCAATCCCTCTTACGTCTTTTTCCGCAGTCTCAAGGATTTCCCCGCCGATCTTGGCCCCATCGGGGCCATGGGGCGCCCGATTTCAACCCTCCGCTCCATCGCCGTTGACCCCGAATTCACCCCGCTCGGCGCCCCGGTCTGGATCGAAAAAGACGGCAGCACCCCCCTCAACCGCCTGTTCATCGCCCAAGACACCGGCGGCGCGATCAAGGGGCCCCAGCGGGCCGATATTTTTTACGGAACCGGCGAAACGGCAGGCGACGCCGCCGGAACGGTCAAGGACAGCGGCCGCATGGTCGTGCTTTTGCCCATTGACCGCGCCTATGCCATGCTGTCAGACGACTGACACATGACACGCCGCCGCAAACTCAGCCACGAGGAAGAAGACCTCTGGCGCATGGTCGCACAGACCGCGCGCCCGATGCACTCCAATGCCGCCGATATCCTGTCGCATCTGGAAAACACCCAAACGCCAACCCCGGTCCGCACCCCGGTTGCACCGCAAAAACCCGCGCTGAAACGGCTGAAACTTGGCTCACAGGCCCCGCAACCCCCGGCCCTGTCGATGGATCTGATGCCCAGCATCGGCGAAAGTCTGGCGGCCCAGCCCCTGCGGATGGATGCCAAACAGCATGGGCGCATGGTGCGCGGCAAATTGATCCCGGAATCCCGCATCGACCTGCACGGCATGACCTTGGCCGAGGCGCATCCCGAACTGATCCGCTTTGTGACCGACGCCTATGCCCGTGGCCTGCGCCTGATCCTTGTCATCACCGGCAAGGGCAAGGTGAAACCCGATCACGGCCCCATTCCCCAGCGGGTCGGCGCGCTGCGCCATCAGGTGCCGCAATGGCTGCGCCTGCCCCCCCTCTCGCCCCTGATCCTGCAAGTGGCCGAGGCGCATCGCAGCCACGGCGGCTCGGGCGCCTTTTACATCTACCTCCGCCGCCGCTAATGCGCCGTTCCCAGATCGGCCACCGGCTTTAGAATGATCTGCGTGGCGTTCTGCACCGTCAGCACCGCCCCCGGCAGCAAACCGGTGCGCGCCGCCCGATCCTGATCCAGCGCGCTATCGACCGAAACGATCTGATCCAGCAGCCGGATCAGCGCGGGCGAATTCCCCACGTTGAAATGCCCGGCCCCACTGTTAAACGCCGCCGTGTCCAGAAACGTAATCGGCAAATCCGCCAGTTGCGTCACATCGGTCAGCGTGCCCAGCCGATCCTTTTCCCCCGATAACCGGGCCGAAACCCGCAGCACCGCATCCCGGTGCGAGGTGAACACCACAAAGGGTTGCGGCAACCGCCCCAGCGCCCGGGCCTGCGCGTGAAACACATCCACATCAATGTCGGGCGAAATCAGCACCACGCCCCCGATCCGCGCCAGCAGATCGGTTCGCCCGCGAATGGCCACCTGCCGCAGCGTTTCCATCATCAGCGCCGAGCCCATCGAATGCGCCACCAGAATGATCCGCCGCGCCCCTGCCCGTTCGATCTCGGTCAGCAGCCCCTCCAGCCCATCGCGGGCAAACAGGGCCGAATCCCGGTCATGCGCATAGCCCAAGGGCTCCGCCGCCGAAGGCCATGCGTAATGCACCACCGCCCCCGGCAAATCCAGATCATGCGACATCTGGGCCAGCCGATACAGCCCCTCGGAAAAGGTGTTGTTGAATCCATGCACAAAAACAATGGCTTCGCCCTTATTCTGGCGCAAGCCCTGCGCCAGATCGGCCCGAAACGCCGCCGCTTCCGAAAACCGCACCGCTTCGGTGGTCAGAAAATGCCGCCGTGGATCGGCCCGGCCCGATTTCGGGGGCCAATCAATGTCTCCGGCCTGCCGATCTGGGGGCACCGAAACGTCATAGCGGGCAAACCGCAGCGTGGTGGCGCGCTCGGCATCAAACTGGCCCGCGTCATCCACCCCCCGCGTGGTGCCAACGAAAATGCGCTGCACCGCGCCCACCGCGGCCGCTTCGGGCGCAATCGTGATCACCCCGCGCGGCGCACAGGCAGCCACGGCGCAAATCGCCAGCATCAATCCGGTTTTCCGAAACATCGCCGCCCCCGCATTGCCCCAGAGATGCAGCAGACATCAGATTTCTGTCAACCGATGCCGTGCGGGGGGCTGGACCAAGTCGCGTTACAAAACGTAACGCGACAAATCCGCCGACCGTGCCAAGGGCCCGATGTTCTTTTCCACGAAATCGGCATCCACCGTCACCGCTTCGCCCGACCGATCCGGCGCGGCAAAGCTCAGCTCCTCGAACACCCGTTCCAACACGGTATACAGCCGCCGCGCCCCGATATTTTCGACCGAGGCATTCACATCCGCCGCAATCCGCGCCAGCGCCGCGATCCCCTCGGGGGTAAAGGAAACCGTCACCTGCTCCGTCGCCATCAGTGCCGCATATTGCCGGGTCAGCGCATTGTCTGTCTCGGTCAAGATCCGCACGAAATCGCCTTCGGTCAGCGGTTTCAACTCCACCCGAATGGGCAAACGCCCCTGCAATTCAGGCAGCAAATCCGACGGTTTCGCCACATGAAACGCGCCCGAGGCGATAAAGAGGATATGATCCGTCTTCACCGGCCCATATTTCGTCGAAACCGTCGTCCCCTCGATCAGCGGCAACAGATCGCGCTGCACCCCTTCGCGCGACACATCGGCCCCCCGCGCATCGGCCCGGGCGCAAATCTTGTCCACCTCATCCAGAAAGACGATGCCGTTCTCCTGCACCGCCGTCATCGCGGCCTGTTTCACCGCCTCATCGTCCAAAAGCTTGTCAGCCTCTTGCCCGATCAACAGGTCGTAACTGTCGGCAACGGTGACCTTTTTCCGCACCGTCCGCCCGCCAAAGGCTTTGAACAGATCCTGCAGACCCTGCATCTGCATCTCCATCCCATTGCCCCCCATCATGGGCAGGGGCGAAGAGGTGTCCTGCAATTCC
>JALQUQ010000162.1 GCA_023263735.1 Paracoccaceae bacterium
GATAGAAACAGGCGGCGTGCCCGGCGTCGTTCAGCGCTTGTGCCAAAACCTCGGTCCGGGCGCGGGCGGCGCAATAGACGATCCCCGATTGTCCTTTTCGCGCGGCGGCAAAGCGCAGGATCTGGTCGCGGGGTTTGTCTTTGGCGGCAAAGGCAAGATGGATGTTCGGGCGGTCAAACCCCCTTAGGAATGTCTGAGGCGGCTGGCCATCGAACAGGCGGTTGATAATTTCAAGCCGCGTTTCTTCGTCTGCGGTGGCGGTAAAGGCGGCGAGGGGCACGTTCAAGCTGCGGCGCAAATCCCCGATCCGCAGGTAATCGGGCCGAAAATCATGGCCCCACTGGCTGACGCAATGCGCCTCGTCCACCGCGATCAACTGGCAATTGGCACGTTTCAAAAGTGAAACCGCCGCACCCGATGCCAGCCGTTCGGGCGCCATGTACAAAAGCTTGAGCCGCCCTTCGTCGATGGCCTGAAACACCTCTTCGGTTTCGTCATCGGTGTTGCCCGAGGTCAGGGCCCCCGCCTCGACCCCCGCCGATTTCAGGGCGCGCACCTGATCGCGCATGAGCGCGATCAGCGGCGAGATCACGACCGTCACCCCCGGGCGACACAGGGCCGGGAGTTGAAAGCACAGCGATTTTCCGCCGCCTGTGGGCATGATGGCCAGCGTGTTCTGGCCCCCCAGAACGGCGCGCACGATTTCCTCTTGCCCCGGACGAAAGGCCGGAAAGCCAAAGACTTTATGCAGGATCTCATCGGCCAAAGGCATTGCGGAGCGTTGGGGCCTTAGTGCCAGCCCGTGCGGAGCAATTGCTGCAGGAAGAAGATCGCGATCAGCACGATCAGCGGGGCCAGATCAAGGCCGCCCAGATTTGGCAAGACCGACCGGATGCGGCTGTAGATCGGATCAAGGATGCGGTTCAGGCCATACCAGATTTGCGACACCAGCGGTTGGCGCAGGTTCAGGACCTGAAAATTGATCAACCACGACATGATCACATGGATCAGAACGATCCACTGGGCGATGTTGAGGATCAGCATGAGCGTATTCGTAACGGCGGTCATCGGCGGCTCCGGTGTTTGGGCACTATGTGTAGTGCGACCAGATCAATTTAGGGGCAGTGGTAGCTTGCGGCGCAAACAAGGGCAACAGACTTCCGTCGCGTCGCCCTTGACCTGCACCTAAGGTCGGTGCAGCACAGGGGCAATAGGAGGGGCCCATGTATCCTTTTCTTCGCATGCAAAAGGAACTGATCAAGTTCCGAAACGCGCCCAAATTGGGCCTGTTCGACACCCATGTCAGCGCTCATCGCATCTGGCCATGGGATTTGGACCCGTGGATGGAGTTGAACAATGGCCGGACGCTGACCCTGTTTGATCTGGGGCGCATTCCCTTGGCTGTGCGAATGGGCTTTGGCCGGGTGATGAAGAATAACGGCTGGGGGCTGACCGTCGCGGGCAACACGACGCGCTATCGCAAACGTCTGACGGTGTTTGCAAAGGTCACCATGAAAACGCGTCTTATCGGCTGGGATGAGCGGTTTTTGTATATCGAGCAGGCGATGTTTCGGGGGGCGGACTGCGCCTCACATCTTTTGATCCGAACCGCGGTGGTGAACATCGGGCAGGGGCGGTCGGGCATTGTGCCGCCTGTCGAATTTGCCAAGGCCTGCGGGGTTGATCCGACTTCGCCTGCGCTGCCCGAATGGGTGCTGGCCTGGGGCAAGGCCGATGCCTTGCGCCCTTGGCCACCGCAGTTCTGACCCCACCGCGGAGAGATCGGGCGCATAGCCCCGGACAATCCCTTGCCATGATGCTGGAAATGGGTCTTTGTCACAGAAAGATTTGCAGGTCTGATCTGGGGATGGAGCAGAACGTGGACGCTGGACGAAAACGAATCTGGGGTTGGTATTTCTTTGACTGGGCCAGCCAGCCCTATAACACCCTGCTTCTGACCTTTATCTTTGGCCCCTATTTTGCCGAGGTGGCGCGCGCCTATTTCACGGCGCAGGGGGCCGAGCCCGTGATGGCCGCCGCGCAGGCGCAGGCGTATTGGAGCAGCGGCCTGACGATCACCGGGATCTTGATCGCCCTGCTGTCCCCCGTCGTGGGGGCGATTGCCAGTGGCACAGGGCGGATCATGGTCTGGATCTGGGCGTTTTCGGCCTTTTACGTGGCGGGCTCGCTGATGGTGTGGTGGTGTTTGCCGCAAATGCCCAGCCTGTTCTGGCCCGTTTTCTGGTTCAGCCTTGGTTTTATCGGCATGGAAATGGCGACCAACCTGACCAACGCGCTGATGCCCGATCTTACGGGCGATGAAAACATGGGCAAGATTTCGGGGTCGGGCTTTGCCTTTGGCTATGCCGGGGGCGTGCTGTCGCTGTTCATCGTGCTTTTGTTCTTTGCGGAAAGCGGTACGACGGGAAAAACCTTTATCGGCCTTGATCCGCTGTTCGGGCTGGATGCAGCGCAGCGCGAAGGCACGCGGTCGGTCGGCCCGTTCACGGCCATCTGGTACGTGATTTTCATGGTGCCGTTCTTTCTGTGGGTGCGCGAGCCGAAACACCGCGTGCAACGCCGTACGATTTCGCAAAGCCTTTCGGGACTCAAAGACACGATCGCCGGGCTGAAGCATCGGAAAAGTTTGGCGTTTTTCCTGATTGGGTCGATGTTTTACCGCGATGCGCTGAATTCGGTCTACGCCTTGGGCGGCTCTTATGCGTCGAATGCGATGGATTTCACGGTCGTGCAAAGCGGCATCTTTGGGATCGTGGCCGCGATTTCGGCGGCATTTGGCACCTATTTCGGGGGGCGGATCGATCAGCGGCGCGGGCCAAAGCTGGTCATTGTCCTGTCGATCCTGTGTCTGATCGGGGTTTTGGTGGTGATGGTGGGCATGTCGCCCGCGGGGTTGTATTCGATCCGTTTTGCCGAAGGGTCCTCGACTGGCACGCAGATCGTTTACCTGTGCGGCGTCGTGATCGGGGCGACGGGCGGTACGCTGCAAGCCTCCAGCCGGACGATCATGGTCTTTCACACAGATCATGATCGGGCAGCGGCGGATTTCGGGCTCTATGGGCTTTCGGGTAAGGCGACGGCCTTTCTGGCTCCGGCGCTGATCACTTGGGCAAGTCTGACCAGCGGAAGCCCGCAGATCGGGATAACGCCGCTGATCCCGCTGTTTCTTATTGGGCTGGTTTTGCTAATCTGGGTCAAACCCACTCAAGCCCGAGGCCAATGATGCTGCGTGCCCTGTTGTGTGCTGCCCTGCTTGCCATGCCCGCTGCGGCGCAGGCCGAAAAACTGGCGAACAAGCTGTTCGGAGGCAAGGAAGAGGGCAGTGCACAGCCCGCCATGCCAATCGGGTCTTATGCCAAAGGCTGTGCGGCCGGGTTGGTCGAATTGCCGGAAACAGGGCCAAGCTGGCAAGCGATGCGTCTGTCGCGCCATCGGAACTGGGGTCATCCCGATATGGTGGCCTTTCTGATCGATCTGTCCCAGCAGGCGCAAAAGATCGGATGGAAGGGGCTATACATCGGCGATATCAGCCAGCCCCGCGGTGGGCCGATGATGTCGGGCCACGCCAGCCATCAGATCGGGCTGGATGCCGATATCTGGCAACTGATGCCTAAGAGCCTGACCCTGACCCGGTCGCAGCGCGAAGAGATCAGCTCGGTCGCCGTGCGGTCGGCGGACCAGAAGTCGGTGACCAGCTATTGGTCAAAAAAACACCATCTGCTTTTGAAAACGGCGGCATCCGATCCGCGGGTGGATCGGATTTTCGTCGCTGCGGCCGTCAAGATCGAGATGTGCAAGTCTGCGACGCCCGATGATACGAAATGGTTGCAGAAAATTCGACCGATTGAAGGGCATGACACGCATTTCCATGTGCGTTTGAAATGTCCAAAAGGCGCAAAATTGTGCGAAACGCAGACCCCAAGCGTAAGTGAACTGTCCAAGGGTGGTAATGGGTGCGACGAGACGTTAACTTGGTGGGTGACGGATTATCTGAACCCGCCCAAGCCGACGAAAAAGCCCAAAGATCCCGCGCCCCGGAAACGGCATCCGCGCGAATACACAATGGCGGACCTGCCGAACCAATGCAAAGACGTACTCGCTTCGCCCTAGCCGCAAGCATTTTGCTGACCCTTGCTCTTGAAAGCAGTGCGAACCCGGCAAACCCTGCCGGGTATCTTGGGTCCTATGTGTTGCAAAACCCGGGCGGCAATGGATTTGGCGGGTTTTCCGCAATCGAGATTTCGGAGGATGGGGCCCGTTTCACCGCCATCAGCGACCATGGGTCGTGGTTGCAAGGGACGATCGACCGCGGTGCAGATGGTCGCATCGCCAAGGTTACGACGACGCACACCCAGCCGCTGCGGTCGGAAAAGATCACCCCTTTGCGCCGGGATCGCAGTGACAGCGAAGGTCTGGCGATTGCGCAGGATGGAACGATCTATATCTCGTTCGAGGGCGTGCCGCGGGTTCTTCGGTACAAGACCATTGATGGAACGGCCGAGAATTTGCCAACCCCCAAGGAGTTTTCCAAGTTCCCGATCAATGCGGCGCTGGAATCCTTGGCCATTGATGCGCAGGGCGTGCTTTACACCATGCCCGAGGAAGTGCCCGGCAGCAAAAGGGTGCGCATTCTGACCGGTCAACCGGGAAACCCGAATGGTGCCGATTTCCCGGTCTGGCGCTTTGCCAACGGGGCTTGGACCCAGCCGTTCACCCTGACCCGGCGCGGCAGTTATCTGCCGGTGGGCAGTGATTTTGGTCCGGATGGCCGATTTTACCTTTTGGAACGCGATTTTCACGGCATCGCCGGGTTTTCGTCGCGCGTGCGCAGTTTTCGTGTGACGGCCAAAGGGTTTACCGATGAAAAGATCCACTTGGAAAGCCATGCTGGGTTGCATGACAATCTGGAGGGCATTTCCGTGTGGCGCGACGCCAAGGGCAAGATTCGCCTCACGATGATCGCCGATAACAATTTCATGCCATTCCAGCGCTCGGAACTGGTTGAATACCAACTGCCCTAGGGCAGAATTGACACGCCCTGTTGCAGGGCGTATAGCGCGCCGTCCTCGACACAGGATCGAGGGCAAGTCTCCGTCACCTTGCATAAAAAACGGACCTGAAACATGAACAAACTTTTGCCTGGCATTCTTGCCATGGGCGTCATTGTCGTGGCGTCTAACATCCTGGTTCAGTATCTCTTGGGAGATTGGCTGACCTGGGGCGCGTTTACCTATCCCTTCGCCTTTCTTGTGACCGATCTCACCAACCGGTTTTACGGCGTATCTGCCGCGCGAAAGGTCATCACCGCGGGCTTTGTGGTCGGTGTTGTCTGCTCGTTTGTCGGAACGCAGATCATGGGCGAATTCGGCCCGCTGGTCACCCTGCGGGTGGCTTTGGGGTCGGGCACGGCCTTTTTGGCCGCTCAACTGATCGACGTGACCATTTTTGACCGTCTGCGCGTGGGGAATTGGTGGAAAGCGCCGCTGATTTCATCGCTGGTCGGATCAACGCTGGATACGGCGCTGTTCTTTTCGATCGCCTTCTCGAATGCCTTGATTTTCATCGAACCGACGAATGATGTCTCTTGGGCCAATGCAATCGTGCCACTGTTGAACATTGGACCCGAGCTGCCTCTGTGGATGTCCTTGGCGGTTGCGGATTGGGGCGTTAAACTCTTGCTCGCTTTGATCGCCCTCGTGCCGTTCCGTGCATTTGTCGGAAAACTCTCCGCAAAGATTGCGTAAAAAGATTTGACAGGCACTAAATCTGTGTCACCTTTGTCTTATCGGCAATCTTTTGAAAGGAGGTGATCCAGTGTCTAGAGTGATATTGGAGAGAGGTGTCGGGACAGTCGGGAGGCTTGTGAGCTAGGGGCAGCCCCTTGGGTAACAAGACTCGGATTGGGCCTCTTCCCTAACTGGCCCATCTCCTAATACTCGGAAAGGGTCGCCAGTCGATGGCGATCCTTTCTCATTTCAAGGCCCACTTGGCCAGCGTTTGAAACTATCCGGTTTGCATCGGTCGGCCCATGATCAAAATCCTGCCCTATGATCCGATTTGGCCCACGGCATTTGCCCGCGAGTGTTTGCGCCTTGAGGGGTTGTTTGCGGTGGTCGACCATGTGGGCAGCACCTCGGTTCCCGGGCTGGCGGCCAAGGCGGTGATCGATATCATGGCGGCCTGCGACGCCGTCGATCCGGCGCGGGATCGGGCCTTGGAGAGGTTGGCAGCCCATGGCTATGTGCTGGTTCAAACCGGA
>JALQUQ010000163.1 GCA_023263735.1 Paracoccaceae bacterium
TTCCTGCGGCGTGCCGAATTGTTCAACAACGCCGTGGTTCATCACCACGATCTTGTCGCCCATCTGCATGGCCTCAAGCTGATCATGGGTGACGTAAACGGTCGTGGCCTTCATACGGTCATGCAGGGCACGCAATTCTTCGGACATGTGTTCGCGGAATTCTGCGTCCAGCGCCCCAAGGGGTTCATCCATCATGAATGCCTTGGGGCGCCGGACAATCGCCCGGCCCAGGGCGACGCGCTGACGGTCGCCGCCGGAAAGGCCAGAGACCGGTTTGTCGAGAATATCGGTGATATCAAGAATCCGGGCCACTTCGGCCACCCGTGCCCGCACTTGATCGCGCGGCACGCCCTGGCTGACCAGCGGATAACTGATGTTCTTGCGCACGTTCATATGCGGGTAAAGCGCGAACATCTGGAAGACCATCGCGATGTCGCGCTGGCTTGCGGGTTTCTGGCTGACATCTTCCCCATCAATCAGGATCTCGCCCGACGTGGGCAGTTCCAGTCCGGCGATCATGCGCAGCGTTGTGGTCTTGCCGCAGCCGGACGGGCCAAGCAGCATGAAAAACTCGCCATCTCCAATGGTAAAGCTCGATTCCTTGACCGCCGTGAAGGCGCCGAATTCCTTGCGCAGGTTGCGGATCACGATCTCAGCCATGGGCGGTCTCCTGTCCGGCGCGGATCAGGTTGCCGTTCAAATCCACCAGCGCCAACTCACGCATGCCCCAGGGTTTGTTCGCCGCGCGCTCCAGTCTGGGAATGCCGCGGTCCGGCAGAGAAAGCGCTGCCCATTCGCGATCCAGCACGTCGATATCGCTGGGTCGAAGATAGGCGCCGTGGTGATTGTCTTCTGGCGCAAGGGAGGGGAGATGAAAGAAATGAACCTCTGCCCCTTCACGCTTCTGCAAAAGATAACCGTTGTCCTTGTAGACAGTGACGAAACCCAGTCCCGCCCAAAAGTCTTCGGTGGCGCCGAGGTCGCGGGCGGGCAGGATGGGGGAAAGCTTTTCAAGTTCCATGGGATCAGTCCGGAAAATGGCTGGTGACGATGAACATCACGGTGCCAACAAGTGTGACAAGAAAGGACCAGGTATAGGCCCAGAGGAAAAAGGGCTGCATCAGCATGACTACCCCCAAGGCGATCAGGGCGGTGGCAAGCGCCTCCCATGAACCGCGCCGAAACCGTGCCAGTCCGGTCAAAAAGCTGCTCATCTCTGGCCCCCTTCATCTGTTCTTAAATATCCCCGCCGGAGGCATCCCTGGCCGATGCCGGGCGCGCACGTTTCGTCTGGGGGGCTGTCGCTTATAAGGATCAAGGTCATTTGCGCACGGCTCCGAAGGTGATCCCGCGCAGCAGGTGTTTGCGCAGAAGGATGGTGAAGATCATGACCGGCAGCAGGAAGATCGTGGCACCGGCGGCCACAGCGGGCCAATCCTGTCCTCCCACGCCGATAATCGTCGGAATGAACGGGGGCGCGGTTTGGGCAGTGCCAGAGGTCAGCAGCACAGCAAAGGCATATTCGTTCCAGGCAAAGATCAGGCAGAAGATGGCGGTAGATGCGATGCCGGTTGCCGCCTGAGGCAGCACGACTTTTCGGAAGGCCTGAAAGCGGGTGTAGCCGTCGATCAGCGCCGCCTCTTCATATTCGCGCGGAATTTCGTCGATAAAGCCTTTCAAAAGCCACACGGCGAGCGAGATGTTCACGGCCGTATAAAGCAGGATCATGCCCAGATGCGTGTCCGACAGGCCGAGTTCGCGATACATCAGGAAAATCGGGATGGCGACGGCAATGGGCGGCATCATCCGGGTCGACAGGATGAAGAACAGAAGGTCGTCTTTCAGCGGCACCTTGAAGCGGCTGAACGCATAGGCCGCCAGGGTTCCAAGGAAAATGGACAGGAAGGTGGAGCCAAAGCCGATGATGACCGAGTTCATGAACCTTTCGCCAAAGCGCGACGGCCCTGCGATCACCATGCCCTGATCGCGCACGATCTGGTCATACCAGGTCTCGGCGGGGGGCAGGGCGGCGAACGCCTCTTGGCTGACACGGGTGCGGGTGGTGAAGAGGTTCACATAGCCTTCTAGGCTGGGCTCGAAGACGACCTTTGGCGGATAGCTGATGCTGTCAGGCCCCGATTTGAAGCCGGTTGAGATGATCCAAGCCAAGGGGATCAGCGTGATCACCATGTAAAGCGTAACCAGCACGGCGGCGACAAGCTTTGAGCGCCCAGTGGGTTCGGTGACGGAATAGGCGCTCATCTTTCTTTTACCTTGTTCAGGGCTTTGACGTAGATCGAGGCAAGGCCAAAGACGGTGACGAAGAGGATGATCGCATAGGCTGAGGAATAGCCGGTGCGCCACTTTTCAAAGGCTTCACGCTTTAGATCGATGCTGGCGAGCAGCGTCTCGTTGCCCGGGCCACCGCCTGTAAGCAGGACGACCATGTCGAACATCTTGAAATTCTCGATGCCCCGGAACAGCACGGCCAGCATCAGGAAGGGCAGGACCATGGGCACGGTGATTGTCCAAAACTGGCGCCATTTGCTTGCGCGGTCGATCTCGGCCGCCTCATAGATGTAATCGGGGATAGAGCGCAGGCCGGCCAGGCAGATCAGCATCACAAAGGGTGTCCACATCCATGTGTCGACAATGATGATTGACCATTTCGCAAGCCCGCCGGGGCCAAGCATCGAAAAGCTGGAGGCGGGGATGCCGGTGAAAAGCTCGACCACATAGTTGATCAGGCCGATTTGCGGCTGATAGAGAAAGGTCCAGAAATTGCCCACGACTGCGGGTGACAGCATCATCGGCAGCACGATCAACGTGGTCAGCAGGTCATTGCCCTTGAACTTGCGGTTGATCAGCCAAGCCAGAGAAAAGCCGATCACCACCTGAAGCACGATGGTCCAGATCAGAAAATGGGCGGTCGTTTGCATGTTCGCCCAGATGCCGTCGTCGGTCAGGATGCGGATGTAATTGCGCAGTCCGACGAATTCGACCTCGCGGTTCGGGCGGTTGGCCGCATAATTGGTGAAGGACAGGCGCACCGTCCAGATCAGCGGAAAGATATTGATCGCCAGCAGCAGGAAGATCGTCGGGGCGACAAAGATCCATGCGATGGCACGATCTGACAGGCCGCGCACCTTTTTCGCCATGTCAGGCGGGGTTGCGCGCGCCAATCTGTCGATGGGCGTGTTGGTCATTGAATTGATCCCGAGAAAAAGAGTGGCGCCGAGGCAAAGGTCCCCGGCGCCAAGGGGAGATCGTCAGAGTTTGCCTTCGTCTTCGAAGACCTCGGTCCAATCGGCGATCAGGCCGTCAAGTGCTTCCTGTGCGGTGCCCTTGTCGGCGACGATGTAGTTGTGCAGCCGTTCCTGCATCGCCAGCAGGAGCTGGGCGTAGGCCGGTTCCTGCCAGAAGTCCTGCACGCCACCCATGGCATCCAGGAAGTCGCCCGCGAAGGGGGCCGAGTCCTTGAAGCCAGGGTCGTTCAGCACTGCATTGTGGCAAGAATAACCGCCCATAGACCACCATTTGGCCTGAACATCGGGCTGCGCAAACCATTTGATATAGGCAAGCGCGCCATCCATGTTGTCGGTGTTGGCGACAACACTGATGCCTTGGCCGCCAAGGGTCGAGGCCGCCACGTTCTGGGCCGGGTTCACGAAGAAATCGATCTTGTCGCCACCGGTGTTCGGGTCGGCATAAAGGCCGGGGAAGAACGCGAACCAGTTCATCGCCATGGCGACCTGACCCGATTTGAACGCGTCCAGCGACTGTTCCATATAGGCGTTGTCATAGCCGGGAGGTGTCGCCGTCTTGTAAAGCTCTTTGTAGAACTCCAGAGCTTCCACCGCTTCGGGCGAATTCACCGCGCCTTCCATATCGTATTTGCCGGGCGTGTTTTCGTATTTGAATCCCCAGGCGTAAAGGGCGCCGGTCGCGCCCATGGTGATGCCTTCAGACCCACGCTCGGTAAAGATGGATGCGCCGTAAACGGTCTTTCCATCAATCTCGCGTCCTTGGAAGAACTGTGCGATTTCAAGCAGTTCCTTCTGGGTCTTCGGCTCCGCCAGATCGCGGCCGTACTTTTCCTTGAAAGCCGCCTGAATTTCTGGGCGGGCGAACCAGTCCTTGCGGTAGAACCAGCCATTCGCATCGCCCATGGCGGGCAGGGCGAAATAGTTGGGCGTGCCCTTCGGCCAGGTGGAATAGGCATAGACGGTCGCCGGGGCGAAGTCGTCCATGCTGATGCCTTCCTGGTCGAAGAAATCGTTCAGCCGCAGGTACCAGTTGTTTTCCGCGGCGCCGCCGATCCACTGACTGTCGCCAATCAGAAGGTCGCAAAGTTGGCCGCCGGAATTCAGTTCGTTCAGCATGCGGTCTGCAAAATTTGGCCACGGCACGAATTCGAAATTCATCTTGGTGCCGGTCTGCGCCTCGAAATCCTTCGAAAGCTCAACAAGGGCGTTTGCAGGGTCCCAAGCTGCCCAGCATAGGGTCAATTCATTGGCTTGCGCATGTGCCGCACCAGAAGAGAGCAGCGCCGCAACGGCCGAGGCCGCAAGAAGTCTAGCCTTCATTATTCATCCTCCCATGGATCAAGTGAACCGCCGTGCCCGGTCAAAAAGTGCCGGGCCTTCTGTCGCTGGTAAGACCGTAACAACGTGTTCTTCTGCCTGTCCAGCATTTATGAGGTGCGTACCTCAAAAATTGACATCAAAGCCTGCTCAAAGGGCTTTGAGCG
Source organism: Paracoccaceae bacterium (assembly GCA_023263735.1). Classification (GTDB taxonomy): domain Bacteria; phylum Pseudomonadota; class Alphaproteobacteria; order Rhodobacterales; family Rhodobacteraceae; genus Pseudotabrizicola. The sequence goes on from JALQUQ010000163.1 coordinate 4,751, forward strand.
CTGGCGGGAGCAGAAAATCAGTCGAAGGAAGGGGGGAGATTCTCGCGAATCACGATCTCGATCCGCAGCGTTTCCTGCGATTCGTCGATCGGTTGGCGGTCTGCCCGCGCCCGCAAAACGCGCAGGGCCGAGCGCGCAAGATGGCCGAGGTTCTGGGTGATGACCGCATCCATATGGCCCAGTTCCAGCGCCTTGCGGGTATGCGCCGTCAGTTCGTGGCCAATCACGATGACGCGGCCAAGCATGCCAAATTCCGATAGCGCCGTGGCCAAAGCCCGATGGCCAGAACCAAGGATATAGATGCCTGCGATGTCGGGTGTATGCGACAGGACTTCGGCCAGAACTTGTCGAAGGGTTCCGGGTGACCCGTGTGTTTCTAGGGTTTGCAGGGCCGAGATATGCGGAAACGACCGCAGCATGACCTCGTCAAATCCGCGCCGCCGTTCAATACTGTCGCGCAATTGCATGGAGTTGGCGATGACCATGACCTTGGCTTTTTGATTGCCGATAAACCGGCCCATCAGCACGCCCGCAGTGCGCCCCGCCGCCTGTGCATCAATGCCAACGTAATGATCTCGTTCACTATTTGGCAAATCCGATGCCAGTGTCACCACCGCAATCCCCTTGGCGCGAACGGCGCGGATAGCGTCACGGGTGATGGGGGTTTCGGGCGCCATCAAACCAATTCCGGCCAGATCCGTATCGGCCAATTCGCGCATCAATGTCGACAGCGCGTGCATGTCTTCGGCTGGAAAGCGGTGCAATTCGACTTCAACCCTTGTGCTGGCCGCAACGGTCGAGGCATCGCGCAGCGCATCGGCAAGGGTCTGGACGAATTGGCTTTCTGTGTCGGGCAGAAGAATGGCCATACGGTAATCGCGACCGCGCGCCAGATTTGCCGCAGCCTGATCGCGCACATAACCCAGTTTCTGGATGGCGTCATTGACCGCCGTGATCGTCTTGGCGCGCACGCCCGGGCGCGCGTTCAGAACGCGGTCGACCGTAGCCAAGCTAACGCCTGCCTCTCGTGCGATGTCGTTGACCGTCGGTCTGGGCATGACTTCTCCTCTTGGCCCTAATATCCGGCGCGAACTGAGGTGCGTCAATCAGGATTGATCTTCAGTCCCAACTTACATCGCCAAGGAAGATGTATCCGGCGCCGTAGATCGTCTTGATCAGGCTGGGGTTTTTGGGATCCTCGCCCAGTTTGGTGCGCTGGCGTGAAATCCGCACATCCATGGCCCGGTCAAAGCTTTCCCCTGCGACGCCGCCCAATGCCTCTTGCATCTGCGCCCGTGAGATCAGGCGACGCGGGCTTTCAAGGAACAGTCGCAGGACCTGGCCCTCGGCGTTCGAGAAGGGGATTTCTTCACCGGTCTCGGACAAGAGTGTGTAGCGATCGAACAGGGCGGTCCAGCCATTGAAGCGGGCGATCTGGCTGGCGCGATCAAGCGCAGGGCGCGATTTCCGCAACCGCACCCGAACACGGGCGACGATTTCAGCGGGATCGAAGGGTTTGATGAT
>JALQUQ010000164.1 GCA_023263735.1 Paracoccaceae bacterium
GGCTTTCGGCTGGCCACCTATGCGATGTGGTGGATTCGCGCGAGCATTCAGGAATACATCCTGCGGTCGTGGTCTTTGGTCAAACTGGGCACCACCAGCGCGCAAAAGAAGCTGTTCTTCAACCTGCGCAAGGCCAAGGCCAAGGTTGGCGCTTTGGAAGAAGGGGATTTGCGGCCCGAAAACGTGGCCCAGATCGCCAAGGACCTGAGCGTGTCGGAGGATGAGGTCATTGAAATGAACCGCCGCCTTTCGGGGTCGGATGCGTCTTTGAACGCAACCGTCGGCTCGGAAGACGGGGGGGCGCAGTGGCAGGATTGGCTGGAGGACGAAGACAGCGATCAGGCCGAGACCTATGCCGAACGCGATGAGCTGGATGCCCGTCGGTCGCTTTTGGTTCAGGCGCTCAAGGTTCTGAACGAGCGTGAGCGCGACATCCTGATGCAGCGACGCCTGGCGGATGAACCCGTCACCTTGGAAGAGTTGTCGGAGTCGTATGGCGTCAGCCGGGAACGCATTCGCCAGATCGAAGTGCGCGCCTTTGAAAAGCTTCAGGAAAAGATGCGTGAGCTTGCCCGAGGCAAGGGCATGATCGTTCCCGCCTGAGGTATGTGCGCCCAATTCGCGCCAAAAGATCAAAACTGCGGCCTGAGGACGGGCCGCAGTTGATCCTTGTCCCGATCAGGGTTAGGTAGTTTTTCCTATACCCAAGGGGGCAAGACCTATGAAAATGACTGATACCTTTATCAAGCCGATGCACCCCGAGGGGTTGAAGTTCGTCGGCATTTTCGCCGCGATCACGGTGGTGCTGTTCCTGATCTGGGACCCGCTGGGATGGCTGGGCGTTGGTCTGACCGTCTGGTGCTATTACTTTTTCCGCGACCCCAAGCGGTCGGTGCCGCAGGGGGCCGGGCTGTTGGTCTCGCCCGCCGATGGGGTGATTTCGCTGATCGAGCGGGCCGTTCCGCCCGAAGAACTGGGGATGGGGCCAGAGGCGCTGATCCGCGTTTCGGTGTTCATGTCGGTTTTCAATTGCCACGTGAACCGCGCGCCGATCGCCGGCACCATCGGTGCCTTGGCCTATCGCCCGGGCAAGTTTCTGAATGCCTCGCTGGACAAGGCGTCGGTGGACAATGAACGCAATGCCCTGCGCATTGACCTTCCTGATGGCCGTCAGATTGCCGTGGTCCAGATTGCCGGTTTGGTGGCGCGCCGCATCATGTGGTGGGTCAACATCGGTCAATCGATCCGCACCGGCGAACGCTTTGGCCTGATCCGGTTTGGGTCACGTCTTGATGTTTATCTGCCCGAAGGTGTTGCGCCGCAGGTGGCTCTTGGTCAAACTATGGTGGCGGGTGAAACGGTTATCGCCGTTCTGGGCCGCGATTACACCGCAGCAGTGGGCCAGATGGAATGACAGAGACCGTGCCAGTCCCTCCGCGCCGCAGGATGCATATCCTGCAGCTTCTGCCCAACCTGATCTCGATACTGGCGCTGTGTGCCGGATTGACAGCCATTCGGATGGCGGTTGAGGGGCGGTTTGGTTTTTCTGTTGCGTTGATTGCGCTGGCGGCGGCGCTGGATGGGATCGATGGCCGTCTGGCGCGCATGCTGAAATCGGAAAGCGCGATTGGCGCCGAACTGGATAGCCTGTGCGATCTGGTCAATTTCGGCGTCACCCCGGCCTTGGTGCTGTATTATTGGGGGATGCGCGCCGATACCGCCTTGGGCTGGATCGCCGTTCTGATCTATGCCGTTTGCTGCATGTTGCGCCTTGCCCGGTTCAACGTTGGCAACCGTCTGCCCGAGGGCGAAGAGAAGCCCAAGGGATTTGTCGGTGTGCCGTCACCTGCCGGGGCCATGTTGGCACTGGCCCCGATCTATTTCACCCGCACCTTTGGCGAGGCGATGCAGCCCAGCTATTGGATCGTTGCGATCTGGATGGTGGTCGTCGGGGCCCTGATGATTTCGCGGATACCGACGCCAAGCTTCAAGGGCGTCAAGATCTATTCCGAAAACGCGCGGTTCATCCTTGTCGGGTCGGTGGCCTTGGTCGCGGCCTTGCTGACCTATACTTGGGTCACGCTGCTGATCCTGGATGTGGTCTATGTGATTGCCATTCTGATCGCTTGGCGGCGCAGTGCCAAATCGCTGCGCAGCGTGGTTTAGGTCGGCAATCCGTTTCGGAAAGTTCGGAAGTGATCTTCCCATGATAGCGCTAGCGGTTTACGCTTGTCGCAATTTTGGAGGATCACCATGAAAACCATTCGTTGGGGCGTCTTGGGCGCTGCGAAATTTGCGCGCGAACATATGGCGCGCGCCATCCATGCGGCCGAGGGGGCAGAGTTTGCCGCCCTTGCCACATCGGATGCGGCCAAGGCCGAAGCCTTTCAGGCGTTTTGCCCGTCGTTGAAAATCCATGCCAGCTATGAGGCCCTGTTGGCCGATCCGGGCATCGATGCGGTTTACATCCCCTTGCCGAACCACATGCATGTGGAATGGACGATTAAGGCGCTTCGGGCGGGCAAGCATGTGCTGACCGAAAAGCCCATCGCGCTTCGGGCCGAGGAAATTGACGGCATCATCGCCGAGCGTGACCGGACCGGTCTGTTGGCCGCCGAGGCCTATATGATCCCGCACCATCCGCAATGGCAGCGCGCCCGCGAATGGTTGCTGGCGGGCGAAATCGGCACCCTGCGCCATGTCGATGCGGCCTTTAGTTTCAACAATGAGGCCGACACTTTGAACATCCGCAACCGGGCCGATACCGGGGGCGGGTCGCTGCGTGACATCGGGGTTTACACCTTTGGGTCCTGCCGGTTCATGACGGGGGCCGAGCCGGTTGAGGTAACCGCCCGCATCCGCCGCGAAAACGGGGTCGAAGTCTTTGCGCAGGTGGCGGCGACCCTGCAGGGGCCGACGGGCAAATTCACCTATGGATCGACGACCTCGATGCGGCTTGCCAACCGCCAAGAGGTGACATTCCAGGGCGACAAAGGGATCATTCGCGTCGGTTCGGCCCCGTTTAACGCCAATTTGCATGATGTGGCCGAGGTTGAACTGCATAAGCCCGGCCAGCGCGTGATCACCGACCGGTTCCCGGCCGATAACCACTATGTGCATCAGGTGCAGGCCTTTGGGCGCAGCATTCGCGAGGGTGTTCCCTATCCCGTGCCGCTGGAATTCGTGCGCGGCACGCAGGTCATGATGGATATGGCCTATGACAACGCGGTCGATCTGGGGTTCTGAATGACAAAGGCCGGGGGGTTCCCCGGCCTTTTGCTTTAGTCTTCCATCGCTTCCAGTTCGTCGATAAAGCCCGCGATCATCGACAGTCCCTTGTCCCAAAAGGCGGGATCAGACAGGTCAAGCCCGAAGGGGGCCAGCAATTCCTTGTGATGCTTTGACCCGCCAGCCGCCAGCATGTCGAAGTATTTCTGCTGGAAATCGGGCAGCCCATCGGCATAGGCGGCATAAAGCGCATTCACCAGCCCATCGCCAAAGGCATAGGCATAGACGTAAAACGGCGAATGCACGAAATGGGGGATATAGGCCCAGAAGGTTTCGTATCCATCCATGAAATCGAAGGCATCGCCCAGAGATTCCGCCTGAACGCTCATCCACAGGGCGTTGATGCCATCGGGGGTCAGTTCGCCATCGGCGCGGGCCGCGTGGAGTTTGCATTCAAAGTCATAAAACGCGATCTGACGTACGACTGTGTTGATCATGTCTTCGACCTTGCCCGCCAGCAGGGTCTTGCGCTCGGCCTTGGTCTTGGCCTGATCCAAGAGGCGGCGGAAGGTCAGCATCTCGCCAAAGACCGATGCGGTTTCGGCCAGAGTCAGCGGGGTTGACGACAACAGCTCTCCCTGACCGGCGGCCAGAACCTGATGCACGCCATGGCCCAACTCATGCGCCAAGGTCATGACATCGCGCGGTTTGCCCAGATAGTTCAGCATGACATAGGGGTGAACCTCGGTCACGGTGGGGTGGGCAAAGGCGCCGGGGGCCTTGCCCGCCTTGACGCCCGCGTCGATCCAGCCCTTTTCAAAGAAGGGCTTGGCGATTTCGGCCATCTTGGGGTCAAAGGCGCCATAAGCCGACATCACCGTTTCGCGCGCGGCCTCCCAGCCCACGGTTTTCGGCTGTTCGATCGGCAGGGGGGCGTTGCGGTCCCACACTTGCAAACGCTCCAGCCCCATCCATTTGGCTTTCAGCCGGTAATAGCGATGCGACAGTTTCGGATAGGCGGCCACGACGGCATTGCGCAGCGCCTCGACCACTTCGGGTTCGACATGGTTTGACAGATGGCGCGCGTGCTGGGGCGTTGGCATCTTGCGCCAGCGGTCGTCGATTTCCTTTTCCTTGGCAAGCGTGTTGTGCACACGGGCAAAGAGCTTGATGTTCTTGTCAAACACCGCCGCCAAGGCCTTGGCCGCCGCCTCACGCTTGGCGCGGTTGGTGTCGGTCAAAAGGTTCAGCGTCGCCTCAAGGTTCAGCTCGTCCTCTTCGCCGTCAACCTTGAACATCAGGCCAGCCATGGTTTCGTCGAATAGCTTGTTCCACGCGCTGGAACCGACAACCGAGGCATCGTGCAGATAGGTTTCCAATTCGTCGGAAAGCTGATGCGGGCGCATGGCGCGCATCCGGTCAAACACCGGCTTGTACCGGGCCAGATCGGCATTCGCGGCCAGCAGGCCGTCAAGATGCGCATCTTCCAGCCGGTTGAATTCAAGGCTGAAGAACACCAGCGGCGTGGTGGCATCGGTGATGCGGTCTTGCATGTCGGCCATGAACTTGGCCCGCTCGCTGTCCATCGTGTTCTGGTAATAGCGCAGGCCCGCATAAGACATGATCCGGCCCGACTTCGCCTCGATCATCTCATAACGCTGCACGCAAGCCAGCAGGCCCGCCGCATCCAGATTGGCCAGATTGCCCCGGTATTCCTGAGCAAAAGCAGCGCCTTCGGCTTCGACAAACTCAAGATCATCGGCAAGCGCGTCGCAATCGGGATCGGCGTAAAGATCGGTCAGATCCCATTCCGGCAGGTTCCCAAAAGCACCAGAGCCGGTGGCGTTCGCATCATAGACGGGACGAGAGAGGGGCATAGGATCACCTAATCTGACATGTTTATATCATCTATTGGCAGACTGGCGGGGACTTCAACCCATGCCCCGGGCCCAAGTGGCGTTTTCGCCCGAAACTAGGCCCCGGGCGGCAAGAACCTGCGCAGATCGTCCAGACTGTCGATCTGATCGGCGGTCTTGTCCTGTCGCCAGCGCAGCATCCGGGGAAACCGCAGGGCAATTCCCGATTTGTGGCGCGGGCTGTGTTGAATGCCTTCGAAGGCCAATTCAAACACCAGTTCCGGCCGCACACGCCGCACCGGGCCAAACCGTTCCAGCGTGTTTTTCTGCACCCAAGCGGTGATGCGTTGAAACTCGGCATCGGTCAGGCCGGAATAGGCTTTGGCAAAGGGCACAAGGTCGTTGCCGTCTTTGACCGCAAAAGTGAAATCGGTGAACAGATTGGCCCGCCGCCCATGCCCGGCCTGCGCATAGATCATCACCGCATCGACGGTCATCGGATCGACCTTGTATTTCCACCAATCGCCCCGCTTGCGCCCCGTGTGATAGGGTGACGACAGGCGTTTGATCATCACCCCTTCGGCCCGATGTTCGGGCGCACGGGCGCGCGATTGGGCCAGATCGGGCCAATCTTGCAGGCTGAGTTGCGTGGAAATCGTGATCGGCAGGCTGGGCGACAGTTTGGAAAGCAGATCGACAAGCAGGGCACGGCGCGTGGCCAAAGGTTGGGCCCGCAGATCGGTTCTGCCCAGTTCCAGCAGGTCATAGGCAACGAAATGGGCCGGAGCCTCGGCCAGCAGCTTTTTCGGCACGCTCTTGCGCCCGATACGCTTTTGCAGATCGGCAAAGGGAAGGGGCATGCCATCGCGCCACGCCAGAATTTCCCCATCGAGGACGGTGCCTGCGGGCAGGAAGTCGGTCAGCGGGGCGAATTCCGGAAAGCGGTCGGTGATCAGCTCTTCGCCGCGTGACCAGAGGGCAAAGGTGCCGGGGCGGTGAATGATCTGCCCCCGGATGCCATCCCATTTCCATTCCGCCAGCCATTCCCGGACCGGGCCAAGGCTGTCGGGCGCCTCCTCCAGCGGGCTGGCAAGCGCAAAGGGATAGGGCCGTGCCGCCTCTTGCCCGTCGCCGG
>JALQUQ010000165.1 GCA_023263735.1 Paracoccaceae bacterium
AATTTCGCCGAGGATGACACTTCGTCCGAAAGCTTCTACCTGCAGACGCTGATCATCGCCCTGGCCCTTCTGGCCGAGACCGGGAATGCGCAGGCCCCCGCGCTGATGGCCGAACTGGCCAGCCTTCCGCCCCTCTTGGTCGCCGCCAAAGAGGCCTATGAGCCCAAGGCCGCGGCGCTCGCCGCCACGATCAAGGATGAACCCTGGCATATCTTCACCGGCGCGGGCTCGGTCTGGCCGCAGGCGCATTACTACGGCATGTGCATCCTGGAAGAGATGCAATGGATCCGCACCCGCCCCGTCCATGCCGCCGATTTCTTCCATGGCACGCTGGAACTGGTGGAGCCGGGGGTCAGCGTCTTCCTGTTCAAGGGCGAGGATGCTTTGCGGCCCTTGGGCGAGCGGGTCGACCGTTTCCTGCGCCGCTATACCGACAAGGTCCATGTGCTGGATGCCGCCGAAGTGGCGCTTCCGGGCGTGTCGCCCGCGTTGCGCGCCCTGATCTCTCCGATCCTGCTGGCGACTTTGCTGGAACGGCTCAGCGCCCATCTGGAGGTCCTGCGCGATCATCCTCTGACCACGCGGCGCTATTACAAGCGCGTCGAATACTGATCCAATCCGGGGCGCCGCCTCAGGCGCCCCCAATCCCAGAGGCCAAAGGCCCTTCCCCTCAGCACGGAGATTTCCATGCGCCTGATCCCCCTGGCCGCGCTTTTGGCCGTCCTGTCCACGCCTTTGGCCGCCGAGACTCTGGTGGCCGACCCCGCAGCCCCCGTGACCCATGAGGGCAACCTGCGGGTGATGACCAAATTCGGCTCCGAACGCCTGCGGCCCTATTTCGAAACCCTGGCCGCGGCCTACATGGCGGCCCATCCCGGCGTGACGATCGAGCTGATCCAAGAGGATGACGACAGCGTCAAGGCCAAGACCAAGACGCTTTTGGCGTCGAATGCCATGCCCGACGTCTTCTTTTCCTGGACCGGGACCTGGGGTGGCAACCTGGTGCGCGGGCAAAGGGCGGTCGATCTGACCGAGGTGCTGGACAGCGACTGGGGCAAGACGCTTGCGCCCTCGGCGGTGGATGCCTTTGCCTATGGCGGCAAGAAATACGGCGTGCCGCTGTATCTGGACGCCAAGTTCATGGGCTATTCCAAGCCGATCTTCGCCGAGGCCGGGATCGAAGTGCCCGAGACGTTTGAGGACCTTCTGGCCGCCTGCGACACGCTGAAGGCCAAGGGGATCACGCCGATCGCGGTTGGCAACAAATCGCCCTGGGTGGGTCTGCATTACGTGGGCCAGATGCTGGCCCATGACGTGCCCCGCGCCGTGCTCGAGGCCGATTTCGACCCCGCCACCGCGACCTATACCGACCCGGGCTATGTCACCACACTGAACCGCCTGTCCGAGCTTGCCGCACGCTGCACCGTGGGCCCCGAGATGAACGGCATCGCCTATCAATCCGCCCTGCAGATGCTCTCGGATGGCAAGGCCGCGATGTATTACCAAGAGATCATCGAGTTCGACAATTCCGCCTCGGCCAGCACGGTCTTGAAGCCCGAAGAGTTCGGCCATTTTATCCTGCCCGCGCCCAAGGAGGCCAAGGGCGATCCCATGGCGCTTGAGGGCGCGCCCGAGGGTTACATGATCTCGACCGCTTCGGAAAACGTGCCGCTGGCGCTGGATTTCCTGAAATTCGCCACCACGCCCGAGAATGGCAAGCTCCTCTCGGCCCCGCCCTATGGCCAGCCCTCTGCCGTGGTGGGCGGTGCCGATCCGGCCACGATGAACCCCTCGGTCGTGGGCGGGTTGCAGGACATCGCCGAGGCCTCTTATCTGATCCAGTGGCTGGATACGGTGAACCATCCCAAGGTCGCCACGGCCTGGCTGAACGGCTCGCAGGCGCTGTTGGGCGGCACGATGACGGCCGAAGAGGTTATGGAAGGCGTTCGCGCCGCCGCGGAAGACGCCAAGTGACCGATATCCACCAAGATCCCGGCGCGGCGACGCGCCAGGAGCCCGGCGCGACCTCGCGCCGGGTGATCCAAGAGTTCTGGCGGCTGCGCTGGGTTGCGGTTGCGGTGGCGCTTGTGGGATCCTTTGTCTATTGGCCCATCATCGACAATTTCCGCGTCAGCCTGACCCACCAGGACATCTTCACCGGCGAGACCTCTCCGGCGGGGCTTGAGAACTACCGGCGTCTGACCGAAGATCCGGTCATCGGCCTCGCCCTGTGGAACAACCTGGCCTATGCGGTGATCTCGGTCCTCTTCCAGGTCTTTGGCGCCTTCCTTCTGGCCGCGATCATCGAGGGGCTTGGCTCGCCCCGCGCCCGGGCCTTTTGGCGGGCGGTCTATTTCATCCCCTCGGCGATTTCGACCACGGTGACGGGGCTCTTGTTCTATTTCATCTATCAGCCCGGGATGGGGCTTATGGATGGGGTCCTGCAGGGCCTGGGGCTGGGCGCGTGGTCCCGCGTCTGGCTGGGCGATCCCGACACGGCGATCTATGCCATCATCGCCATGAGCCAATGGCAGGGCTTCGGCTATGCGGCGCTTCTGTTCTCGGTCGCGATCCAGAAGATCCCCGCCGAGCTTTACGACGCAGCGCGGATGGATGGGGCAGGGGCCCTGCGCCAGATCTGGTCGATCACCCTGCCCATGACCCGCGAGATGACCGGGCTGATGGTGATCATCACCGTGACCGGCGCCTTTCAGGTCTTCAACGAGGTCATGGTGATGACCGGAGGCGGGCCGAACAATGCCAGCCAGGTCCTGGGCACCTGGCTTTACGAACAGGGCTTCAACCAGAACGACATGGGCTATGCGGCGGCGATCGGCAGCCTGATCTTTGCCGTCACCATGGCCTGCGGGTTGGCGCAACTTTGGCTGAATGCCCGGCGGAGGGTGACATGAGCTTTTGGCCCGCCATGGCGCGCGCCTTCCTTTGGGCGCTGCTTCTCTCGCTGGGGGTTCTGGTGATCTATCCGCTTTTGTGGATGGCGCTGAACGGGTTTCGCAGCAATTCCCAGATCTTTGACACGCCCTTTGGCCTGCCCGATAGCTGGGCGCTGACCCATTATGCGGCCGCCTGGGCAGCCACGCGGGGGTTTCTGGCCTCCAGCCTGCTGGTCACGCTGGTTTCCACCGTCACCACCGTGGCGATCAGCGCCTGGACGGCCTATGGTTTGACGCGGACGCCGATGCCCGGCCAGCCCCTCTTTGTGGCTTTCATCCTGGGTGGCATGATGCTTTCGCCCACCGTGGCCCTGGTGCCCCTGGTGCGGATGCTGCAGGGCCTTGGGATCTATGACACGCAGGGCGCGCTGATCCTGCTTTATACCGCCTTTCGCGTGCCCTTCACCACCTTCCTGATCCGCGCCTATATGCTGGACCTGCCGCGCGACCTGGACGAGGCCGCGACCATGGATGGCGCCAGCCCCGGCACGATCTTTCGCCGCATCATCCTGCCTTTGTGCAGCCCGATCCTGATCTCTTGCATCGTGCTGCATATCCTCTTTGCCTGGAACGAATACCTCTTCGCCATGATCTTCACCAACAGCCCCGGCGTGCAGACGCTGCCCGTGGGCCTGTCGTCGATGCTGTCCAAACAGGGCACCAATTTCGCCACCCTCTTTGCCGCCATGACGATCTCGGCCCTGCCCATCGTGATCCTCTTCTTCCTGACGCAACGCTATTTCATCCGTGGCCTGACCGAAGGGATCGGCAAATGACCCAAGTGATCGCGGTCGGAGACAATTGCCTCGACCTTTTCCTGACGCGGGGCCAGATGGCCTTTGGCGGCAATGCGCTGAACGTGGCGGTGCAGTGGCACCGCATGGGGCTGCAGGCGCGCTACTTCGGCGCGGTGGGGGCGGATGCAACCGGCGCCCTGATGCGGGAAGCCGTCCTGAAGGCGGGGCTGAGGGATGAGATGGAGATCCTGCCCGGCACCACCGCCGTGACCCTGCTGGAAGAGGTCGCGGGCGACCGCCGCTTTCTCTTGGAGGATCTGGGCTGCGGGCTGCATTACATTCCTGATGCGCCCCGGATGCAGGCGCTGGCCGGAGCGTCTTGGGTCCATCTGGGCACCAATACCGCCCCCGCTTTGGTGCGCGACCTGCTGGGTCAGGGGGTGGGCTTCAGCCTCGATCTCTCGACCCGGCACCAAGAGCAGGACGTGACGGGCGTGCCCCTGGTCCTCGCCTCGGGCCAGGGCGCGCCGCGGGCCGAGATCGCGGCGCTTCTGGAGCGCGGAGCGCGGCAGGTCGTGCTGACATGCGGGGCAGAGGGCGCCTTTTTCCACGATGGCAGCACCCTGCACCATGTGGCGGCAGCACCGGCGCAGGTGGTGGACACCTGCGGCGCGGGTGACAGTTTCATCGCGACCTTCCTGGCCGAATACCGCGTCAAAGGCCGCCCCGCGCCCGAGGCCCTGGCCCTGGCCGCCAAGGCCGCAGCCCTGACCTGCGGCCACCAGGGCGGCTTTCCGCAAGACCCCGCCCCGATCCCGGCGCAGGTCCTGACCGCTTACGCCCATGTCACAGGGGGTCAGGCATGACGACCCACCATCTCCGCCCCCTCAGCCCCCCGCATCGCAGCTTTTGGCTGCAAGACGCGGGTGCCCGCGCCGCTACCCCGCCGCTTGGGTCTGACATCACCACCGATGTCGCCATCGTCGGCGGCGGCTATCTTGGCCTTTGGACCGCCCTGCGTCTGCGCGCCGCCGCGCCCCAGCTGAAGATCACGGTGCTTGAGGCCGATATCTGCGGCGGTGGCGCCTCGGGGCGCAATGGGGGGCAGGTCCATTCCTGGTGGGCCGAGATCGACCTGCTGACCCGCCTTGTCGGCCCCGAGGCCGAAAGCCTCGCCCGCGCCACCTGCGATGCGATAGACGAGCTGGAGGCGCTGCAGACCTCGGGCCAGATCGACATGGACCTGCGGCTGGGCGGCTGGCTTTGGACCGCCAGTTCCCGCGCGCAAGAGGGGGCCTGGGATGGGGCATTGAAAGGCGGCGCGCCGATAAGGCCGCTCGACGCCGCCCAGATCCGGGCGCGGACCGGGACCGACAGCTCGTACCTTGGCGTCATCGAGGACCGCGCGGGCAGCGTGCATCCGGCGAAACTGGCGCTGGGGCTGCGGGCGCTGGCCCTGCAACGGGGGATCACGGTTCATGAGGCGACCCCGGTTAGCCGCATCGAAGGCGGCGCGCCCTGCCAGCTGATCGCCCCGGGCGGCAGGGTCCGGGCGGAGAAAGTGGTGCTGGCCACCAATGCCTGGAGCGCCGCGATCCGCGAGCTGCATCCCTATCTTTACGTGGTCGACAGCCAGATCATCGCGACCGAACCCATGGCCGATCTTGGCCTGAAGGGCGCTTCGGTCTGCGATGCCCAGGCCCATGTGCTGTATTGGCAGCAGACGCCAGGGGGCCGATTGATCTTTGGCCGGGGCAGCGGGCGGATCAGCCTGGGCGACCACCTCGGCCCGGGGTTCAACCGCAATGCCGGGGGCGTGGCGGCCAACCTTGAAGAACTCGCGCGGGTCTATCCTGGCGCCCCGCCCATGACCCATGACTGGACCGGGCCGATTGATTGCACCGCCCAGCATCTGCCGATCTTTGGCCGGCTGAGCACCGATCCCAACATCTTCTATGGCATCGGCTTCAACGGCACCGGCATCGCCCAGACCCCGGTCGGTGCCCATATCCTGACCAGCCTAGTGCTGGGGCGTCCCGACCATTGGGCGCGTTCCGGCCTTGTGGGCCTGAAGGGCCGCAGCCGCCTGCCGCCCGAACCGATCCGCTATCTGGGCGCGCGGATCGTGCGCGCCGCCATCTCGCGGCGCAACGCAGCCGAGATCGTGAACCAGACCCCCGGCGCCCTGGTGCGCTATCTCTCCACCCTGACCCCGGGAGGCTGACATGGCCGAACTTGCCCTGCGCGCCGTCACCAAGACCTTTGGCACCATGCCCGTCCTGCATGGCATCGACCTGGACATCCAATCCGGAGAATTCGTGGCCTTCGTCCGCGGGTTGTCGTGGTTTTCCTTGAGGAATGCGATGTTCCGCTGATAATGCTCATAGCCTTTGTAAGAGCCATCAAGCCAGCACCGGAAGAACCGGCGGGTTGCGTGGTTTGCATCGAAGATGTTACCGCTCAGGTCACGTTGGATTCTTTCTTTTACCTCTGCTGATCTAGGCATTTTGCCCTCCTTTGTT
>JALQUQ010000166.1 GCA_023263735.1 Paracoccaceae bacterium
CGAGTCGGTGCCAACCAGCGTGTCCGGATAGGCCACTTCGTTGCCGTCTTGGTCGGTGTCGGTCCAAACGGTCTGCGCCAGATATTCCAGGTTCACCTGGTGGCAAATGCCGGTGCCGGGCGGCACGACGCGGAAGTTGTTAAAGGCGTTCTGACCCCATTTCAGGAAGACATACCGCTCCATATTGCGTTCATATTCGCGGTCAACGTTCGCCTGGAACGCGCGCGGGGTGCCGAATTCGTCGATCATGACCGAATGGTCGATGACCAGATCGACCGGAACCAGCGGATTGATTTTCGCAGCCGAGCCTTTCAGGCCCAGAATGCCGTCGCGCATCGCGGCAAGGTCAACCACGGCCGGAACGCCGGTGAAATCCTGCATCAGCACGCGGGCCGGGCGATAGGCGATTTCGATCGGGTTCTTGCCACCCAGCTTTGCCCAATCGGCGAAAGCCTTGATGTCGTTCACGTGAACGGTCTTGCCGTCCTCGAAACGCAGCATGTTTTCCAAGACCACCTTGAGCGAGGCGGGCAACTTGGAGAAATCGCCCAGACCGGCCTCTTGGGCGGCGGGGATCGAATAATAGCTGACGCTCTGGCCGCCTGCGGTCAGAGTTCTGCGGGTTTTTTGGCTGTCATGTCCGACGGTGACGGTCATCTCTCGCCTCCTAGAGGTTATGGCTGGCTGACGGGCTCATAGCTGCGTCTCTGGCAAAGTCCCCAGAGAGTCGAGCGTGGTTGTATACAATTGTATGCCAAAAATCCAGCCCTCGCGGCCGCAAATTTGACATTAATTCAAGCGGTGATTTGGCGCAGTCACGCCACGGTGTAAACCTGATTTCAGACTCTCTCAAAACCTTGATTGGCACCGGGGGTGCGCCTTCTGTAAACACGAATGGGACAAACTGGGGACTTGAAACCGCATGATGCGACATTTGGTCAGCGCCACCTGTGGCCTTTTTCTTGCATGCACGGGGGCTGCGGTCGCGCAAATGCAGCCTGTGCTGGTGGAATTGTACACATCGCAGGGGTGTTCGTCTTGTCCGCCGGCCGATGAAATCTTTTCCAAATTGGCCAAAGACCCGGGAATCGTCGCCCTGTCGCTGCATGTGGATTATTGGGATTACATCGGCTGGAAGGATACGTTTGCCAGCCCGCAATTCACCAAACGCCAAAAAGCCTATGCCAAGGCCGCAGGCAGCCGGATGATCTATACGCCGCAGGTCGTGGTTGCCGGTGTGTTGCAGGTGCAGGGCAATGACGTGATGGCGGTCAGCGAAAGCATCCGGCACGCCCTGACTCAGGACAGCCCGGTGGAATTGTCGGTGGCGCGGCAGGCCGATCAGGTGGTCATTCAGGCGATGACCCCGGCCCCCTTCCCGCGCCCGACGCGGGTGCAGGTCGTGCGCTATCGCCCCGAAGAGACGGTGGACATCGGGCGCGGTGAAAATGCGGGCCGTCAGGTGACCTATCATAACATCGTCACCAGTTGGCAGCCGGTGGCCGAATGGGGGGGCGAGGCGCCGTTGAACATGACGGTCGAAGCGGCTGGCCCCGAACCCGTGGTCGTGATCATTCAGGCCGAAGGGCCCGCGCAGGTGTTGGCGGTCGCCCAGATCAAATAGGGCGGGGTTATTGCTTCCACCGGCGGTGAATCCAGAACCATTGGTCGGGATACCGCCGCACCAGCTTTTCCAGATTGTCGTTCAGCGCTTGCGACATTTCCTCGGGCGTGCCGACCGGAATGGGGGCATCGACCACGATGCGAAAGGTCAGCCCATCGGGTTGGCGAATGGCATAGGTCGGGATCAAGAGCGCCTTGTATTTCAACGCCATATCGGCCGCTGACAGGGCCGTCAGCGCGGGTTGACCGAAAAAGTTCAGCGCGACCCCGGTTTTCATCCGTTGATCGGGCAGGATGCCCAACATGCCGCCGTCCCGCAAATGGCGCAGCATCTGGGCCATGCCGTGGCGCCCTTGGGCAAACAGCGGTTTGCCGATGGTGCCGATGGCGCGCACGTAATGGTCGTTGAACCACGGATTGCTCATCGGGCGATAAAGCGCCCCCAGATTGAAGCCACGCGCGATCAGGGCGGCGCGCACCGCATCGTAATTGCCGAAATGGCCGGTGGCCAGAATGACGGGCCGCTGTTCATCCCGTGCCATGGTCAGGGCGGCGACCCCCTCGCCCTCCAGCGGGAGCCGGGTGGCGCGGTCGATGAAATCTTGCCCGGAATAGATTTCGATCAGCGTGCGGCCCACATTGTCGGGCACGTTGCGCTCCATCGCGCGGACCTGATCGGGGGGGAGTTCGGGCAGCGTCAGCGCAAGATTGGCCCGGATGCGCCGCCGCCACCCCGCCAAGGGGGCCACG
This sequence comes from Paracoccaceae bacterium, assembly GCA_023263735.1. GTDB lineage: Bacteria > Pseudomonadota > Alphaproteobacteria > Rhodobacterales > Rhodobacteraceae > Pseudotabrizicola. The sequence continues at coordinate 2,374 of JALQUQ010000166.1, forward strand.
ATCCGCGACATCACCCAGCCGCACAGGGGCACGCGCCACCGATACGGCAAGGCCAACAGCAGCGCAAAGACGGCGCGAATGGCCTTGTCCGCGATCCAGTCGCCACGGCTGCCGGAAATGGGGGCGTCATTCATTCTGTGCTGGAGCGCTGACCTTGGGTTTCACGATGCCAGACATAGAGGCCCGCGGCGACGATCACAAGCGCACCGATCACCGTCCAACGGTCGGGATATTCGCCGTAAAGGGTGATTCCCCAAAAGGTTGCAAAGATCAGGCCCAGATAGGCAAAGGGCGCAACCGCCGACGCCTCGGCCATGCTGAACGACCGGATCAGACACAACTGGCCCAAAGTGCCGATGATGCCGATCATCACAAACAGCGGAAGATCCCCCGCTTGGATCGGGGCAAAGGAAACGGGCAGGGTCATCGAACTGAGCAGAGAGCCGACAAAGGCCGTGTGCAACATCGCGGTCCAGTAGCTTTCCTTTTTGCCCAGAAACCGGGTCAAAAGGGCGGTGGCCGAATAAAAGATCGCCGCGCCCAGCGGCAGCAGGGCTGCGGGCGTAAAGACCCCAAGACCCGGGCGAATGACGATCAGCCCGCCGACCAGCGCGACCAGCACGCCAAAAATCCGGCGCGGGCCGATTTGCTCTTTCAAAAACAGCGCGGCCCCCACGGTGATCAGAACCGGGTTCAAATCGGTGACGGCCGTCGCCTCGGCCAGCCCGATATAGGGAAGGCTGGCGAAAAAGCAGGCCGCGGCCCCCATCTGGGACAGCGAGCGGAACAGATGCAGCACCGGATGTTCGGTTTGCAGCATGACCCGCCAATTCAGGCGCAAGATCACCAGAACAATCAGGAACTGCCCGGTGAACCGCGCCCAGATGACCTGATTGGTCGGATAGCTGCGCACCAGCCCCTTGGCGGTGGCATCCATGACCGTGAAAAGAAAAATCGCCAGCACCATCAGCAAGATGCCACGGCCATTCCGGTTCAACTGTGCCGTCATTGAGACTCGATTCTGCTGCAAGAATCGGGATCGGCGCGCAGGGCCCGCCCCATCGCGGGGCAGGCTAGGCCCCCGATGCGGCAAGGGCAAGCCCGCGCGCCGCGCTATTCTTCCTCGCGCACCAAGACCAGTTCACCCACCCCTTCGAGTTGGCGGATCACGGTGATGATGACCGACATCGCCGCCTCGGCATCCTTTTCCTTGACCTTGCCACGAGCCTCCATCTCTTCGCGCAGGGCCTGTGACAGGCGTTGCGACATGTTCGACAGGAAGAATTCGACGACATGCGCCTCTTTCGGGCGGGTCAGCGCGGCGGCAAGGGCGGTGATCAGGGTCGGCTGATCGATCATGCGCACGATTTTCGGAATGTCGCGCGGGGCGATGCGGGTGGGAATATGCACAAAGGTGAAAATCGCCCGGCGCACGCTGTCGGCAAAGGCGGCATCCTCGGCCTCAAGCCCCATCAACACCTCTTCTCGGGTGGCGGCGGTCGAGACGTTGAGGATGGCCCCCACCCGCTCCACCGGCCCGGCATCAAAGGCGCGGGCCGGTTGCGCCTCAAGTTGGCTGGCGAGCGATTGACCGATGCGGCGCACGGTTTCGGGATCGACATTCGAGGTCATCGAGACGGCAAAGGCGATGCGCCGCGCCTGTTCGCCCGGCAATTTGGCCAAAAGCTCTGCCGCCTTGGGAACTGGCAGTTTCGACAGCATCACCGCCGCCACCTCGGTGCTTTCGGTGCCGACAATGGGCAAAAGCCGGTCAACGGGCTGGGCGATCAGATTGTCCCACGGGTCGGCCTTGGCCGAAGCGCCCGCCAGACGCCGCAGACGGCTGGCGGCGGTGGGGCTGATATGGCCATCCATCATGGCGATGGCGGCATCGATCCCGCCGGGAAAGGCCAGCCCCACCGCCTCAAGCTCGGCCACGAATTCTTCGATGACCTGCGACAGGGTGGTGCGATCGATCAGGCGCATCTGGCCGATCTGTTCGGTCAGCGCCGCCTGCATATGTTCGGGCAAAGAGGCGATCGGCACCGATCCGCCATGCGACATCAACAGTCGCACGATGATTGCGGCCTTTTCCCGTTGGCTGGGTTTGCGGTCACGCGATGGGCGCGGGGCGGCACTGGCAGCCGGCACCGGAACCGCGCGAAGGGCGGGTGTGATACGGGCAAGCGCTTGCGGTTGAGCCATGGTTCGATTCCCCTTCTGGTGACCTGAGGGGAAAGAGTGCGGGACACCCGGTTAATGACCGATTAGCCGCCGCCGAAAATTCAAGGCGCTAAACCGAGGGTTGGGGAACGCATTCGCCTTTGGTTTGATCCCAGATCGTGCCCTCTTTGCAGGCTGGACGTTCCTGGCAACTTTCTTGGGCTTTCGCGGTGGGGGTGGCGGATAACAGAACGGCCATTCCAAAGGTCAGGAACAGGGAACGCGTCACGGTCAAATCTCCTGTCTGAAATGAAACGGGCCCCGCACAGGGGGCCCGCCGGGGATCAGTAATCCATCGTCTTGCCGGTTTCGATGGCGGTGGCAAGGCTGGCTTCGGCCCATGTTCCTTCGCCGCCCCGTTTGCGGATTTCGGCCAATTGTTCCTTGGCCATGTCAAGTTCCCCCAATTCGACGAACATCTGACCCATATAGCTGCGGGTCAGGATGTTGTTGGGGTTCTTTTCCAAAGCCAGCTCATAAAAGGCCAGCCCCTCTTCCATCTTTCCGGCCTTGCGGCTGGCAAAGCCCTTGTAGGTCAGCACGCGCGGGGTGTCGCCTTCGGTCATGGCCGACAGCACGATCAGCGCCGCTTCGGGCTTGCCCGCATAGGCCAATTCGCGCACGGCATTAAAGCGGGCGTCATTGTTCAGGGCGGAATCGTCGGCCTTGACGCATTCCTGCTTGTCTTCAACGAAAACCATGCCGTCTTCGCATTTGGTCGAGGTTGCCGTGGTTTCCGGCGGCTTGGTTTCGTCGACCGGCTCTTCGGTTCCGGCGGCAAAGGCCAGCGCGGGCAAGCAGACCAAAAGCGGAATCAGAAATCTGGCTGGGGTCATGATCGGGGTCCTTGAACAATAAAGAGACGAAATTCTGCCGAAAAGCTTAGCACGGAATTCCGCCGCGCAAGCCGGAAAATGAAAAACCGGCCCCGTTTTGCACGGCGCCGGTTGATCGGTGTTCCTTGGGGAACGGTGGGGATCAGGCCCCGAAGACCCGTTTGAAAATCGTATCGACATGCTTGGTGTGATAGGCCATGTCGAATTTCTCGTTGATGCCATCGACACCAAGCGCCGCGACCACATCGGCATCGGCCAAAAGCTGTTCGCGGAAATCGACGCGATCTTCCCAGACCTTGAGCGCGTTGCGCTGCACCATGGTATAGGCATCCTCGCGGCTGACGCCCGCTTGGGTCAGGGCCAAAAGAACGCGCTGCGACATGACCAAGCCGGGGAATTTGTTCATGTTGTCCAGCATGTTCTGCGGGAAGATCAGCATTTTATCGACAACGCCGGTCAGACGGTTCAGCGCGAAATCCAAGGTGATCGTCGCATCCGGCCCGATCATCCGTTCGACCGAGGAATGCGAGATATCGCGTTCATGCCACAGCGCCACGTTTTCCATCGCCGGAACCACAGCCATGCGCACCAGACGGGCCAGACCGGTCAGGTTTTCGGTCAGCACCGGGTTTTTCTTGTGCGGCATCGCGGACGAGCCCTTTTGGCCCATCGAAAAGAATTCCGCGCCTTCCAGCACTTCGGTCCGCTGCATGTGGCGGATTTCGATGGCGACGTTTTCGATGC
>JALQUQ010000167.1 GCA_023263735.1 Paracoccaceae bacterium
CTTCAGCGCCTTCTTGCAGGTGTCACAGGTCGAAATACCATAGAGGATCATGCCGTTTTCCTTTTGATCTGCCAAAACCCTAGGCCGTGATCACAAGGCGCGCAAGTCAGCCGCCATAGATCGCCCGGGTGATCGCCAATCCGGCCCAGGCAGAAAAGGCGGTCAGCACCGTGCCCCAGGTCAAATCCACCAGAACCATGGACCAATGCCAATCGCGCATCACCGCATAAGAGGTGAATTCATAGGTTCCATAGGCCATGGCCCCCAGAACCGCCGCCCCCAGAATGACCGAGGTATCGGTCCGCAGGGCCGGCAGGCTCACAAGCCACAGAATGCCCCCGACATAGGCCAGATAAAACAGCGCCGCCGGCCCCATGCGGATCGGGTCGGCCAAGAGTGATCCGATATGACGCTCGAACAGCGGCCGCATCACAAAAGTCAACATCAACGCATCCGCGATCAGAAACACCGCTGCGGTCGAAAAATATAGCGTCACGATTTGCATGGCGTCCCTCCTTGCAACTGATCGGCAGATAGGACGCCTTCGCCGCTTGTCACGGAGAAATCAGCGAATTCGCAAAAGTTCTTGCACGTGACAGGCGGGCATTTGCGATCTGAGGGCCAGTTCCCCCGTCACAGCCCATTCTTCCGGCTGATAGACCGGGAAATAAGTGTCGGCATCCGGCACATCCAGATCAACATGGGTGATCAACAGCCGATCGGCCAAGGGCAGCAAACCGGCATAGATCGACGCCCCGCCAATACCATAGATGCGCGCGTGCCCCGCCTCTTGGGCAGCGGTCAGGGCAGCCCGCAGATCTGGCACCTGGCAGTCAGCCCCCTCAACGCCTTGGGACGTGACCACGATATTCATCCGCCCCTTCAACGGGCGCACGGGCAGGCTTTCCCACGTCTTGCGGCCCATGATGACGGCCCCCCCCATGGTTTCACGCATGAAGAATTTCAGATCCTCGGGCGCGTGCCAAGGAATGGTATTGCCCCGGCCAATGGCGCGATTGCGGGCGCAGGCGACAACAAGGCTGATCATCACACGGCCACCGGGGCGCGAATGGCCGGATCGGGATCATAGCCCTGAAACGCGAAATCCTCGTATTTGAAATCAAAGATCGAGGTCACTTTGCGATTGATCTCCAGCTTGGGCAACGCCTTAGGCTGCCGTGACAATTGCAGGTTCACCTGATCCAGATGGTTGGAATAGATATGCGCATCCCCGATCGAATGGACAAAATCACCCGGTTCATAACCGGTCACATGCGCCAGCATATGGGTCAGCAGGGCGTAAGAAGCGATGTTGAACGGCACACCAAGAAACATGTCGGCCGACCGTTGATAGAGTTGCAGATGCAGCCGCCCGTTCAGCACCCGCACCTGCCACATCGTATGGCAAGGCGGCAGCGCCATGTTCGGCACATCGGCCGGATTCCATGCCGACACGATCAAACGGCGGCTGTCGGGGTTCTTGCGGATCGTCTCGACCAAGGTTTCAATCTGATCGACCCCGCCAAAATCGCGCCACTGGCGCCCGTAAACCGGGCCCAGATCGCCGTTTTCATCGGCCCATTCATCCCAGATCGAAACCTTGTTTTCCTGCAGATAGCGGATGTTGGTATCGCCCGACAAGAACCACAAAAGCTCATGCACGATGGACCGCAGATGCAGCTTTTTCGTGGTGACCAAGGGGAATCCATCCGCCAGCCGATACCGGCTTTGCAGTCCGAAACAACTGATCGTTCCCGTGCCCGTCCGATCAGACGACGGCTCGCCCAGCGTCAACACCTGTCGAAGGGCGTCGTGATACTGCTGCATGGCGAAAGTCCTCGTGTCGTCTGGTCAGAATCTGGATCGCGGAAAACCCAAGCGCAAACTGGCACATCTAGCGACAAAGGTCCAACCGACTACGACACCTAGGCAGCTCTAAAATCAATCGCGGCAAAACTGCATCAACCGCAGTCGCCCCCCCGGCCAAACCTGTACTTTGATTGACAGTTTGCCCGCCAACAGGCACCTTTGTCGGCAAAACGAACCAAAAAATACGAGCAGTACCATGTTTTGGCGAAAGATCGCGGCGTTTAGCGCCTGCGTAGCCGTTGTCGGCTGCGGGGGTAATCCCTTTGTCACGCAAAGCAACACCGGCGGTGGCACGACGGCGGCCTTGGTGAATTCGGTCAAATTGGGGACGCTGCAATCCTTTGCCTATACGCCCGGCGCGGCGACGATGCAGATCCAGTTGACCGCTCAGGATGCCAACACATTGACGGCAACCTATGCGCGGAACACGGCGTTTGACGTGATCGGCCGCGGCACAGCCGGTGACCCCGACTACGTGGCCTATACCTTCCAGCAATCGACCTCGAACCGGTTTGTGGTGGCCTTGGTGCGGAACGAAGGCACCCTGACCGGCGCCATCGCGGTCGAGGGTGGGCAATTCGGCACCTATTACGGTGGCGGCCTTGCCGTGCGCGCCGACGCCTTCTCGTTCAATGCAACGAATGTGCGGGGCAAACTGGGCACGGCGGCGACCTATTCGGGCACCTATGTCGGCATCATGAATGCGGGCTATAACGCCCCCGGCGGCCCCGGCGGTGCGCTGAACCCCGAAATTGGCTATCGCACCACCGGGCGCGCGCTGATCACGGCCGATTTCACCGATCTGAAGGTGACAGCCGGCGTTGACAACCGGGTGATCGAAGAGACCGCCGCCGCGACCGACACCGCCCTTGTCGGCACCACCCCAACGCTTGACGGGTCGGGGCGTGTGATCCTGCCGACCATCAACATGTATGAATCCGCCATCACCGCCGACGGCACCTTTACCGGCGAAGTCTATCGCGGCACCTCGAAAGTGGGCGATTACTCGGGCATCTTCAGCAACAGCGGCGACGAAGTGGCCGCCTTGCTGGTGTTCCAGCCGCTGTCGATCACCAATCTGGAAGAGCGCGGGCTGATCGTTCTGCAAAGCTGCGCGACCGGTGGCGGGCCGGCATGCCCCTGATCCAACCTTGGACTGTGCCCCCCCTGCGGGGCGCGGTTCGGTCCCTGTGCCTTGGGCTGGCCATGGGGGGTGTCCTTGCGGTGGGGGCCCCTGCCCCGGCCACCTTGGCGCAAGAGGCGGCCGCGACCCAAGAGGTCACGGTGGAATTGACGCCCGAGGCCGCCCGGATCGCCGCGTTGCAGGCCCTGCACAGCGACCGCCTGGATGCCGCGCGCCGCCTGTCTCTGGCCCTTTTGCAGCGCAACCCCGATGACATGACCGCCCTGATGATCATGGCGGTGGCGGGGGCCAAGACCGGCCATACCAAACTGGCCACCATCGCGGGCAAACGCGCCTATTCCCGCGCCGAAAGCCGCGATCAGAAATTCGAGGCCGCTTTGTTGACCGCCGCCGCTCTGGATCGGGCGGGCAAGGCCCAATTGACCAAATTCTGGCTGCGCCGCGCCACCGAAACCGCGCCGACCGAAACGCATCGCCAACTTGCGCTGCGCAATTTCAGATCGGTGCAACGCAAGACCGCGCTGTCCTATCGCCTTGATCTTGGCATAGGCCCGTCGAACAACGTGAACGATGGCAGCCGAACCGATGTGATGTGGTTGATGGGTCTGCCCTATGCGATCAGCGACGCGCTACCGGGCGGCGTGTGGCACAGCGGCCTTGGAATGGATTACCGGCTGTCTGAATCCGCCAAGTCGAAAACCACGATGGCGCTGGATTATCGGCATGACGGGGTTTGGCTGAATGCCACCGCCCATGCCCGCCAGCCCAGTGCCACATCGTCGCAATTCGCGCGCGATATGCTGCGCCTTGGGGTGACGCATCAATGGCGACCCAAGGGCGATCAGCCGCTGAGCTTTGAGCTTGGCACGACCATGGGTCAAGGCTGGACCGCAGGGCGGCAAAGCTATCGTGACACCGGCCTGCGGGCGCGCATCAACTGGCAACCGCGGGCCGATTTGCTGGTCACGGGCGATCTGGCGGCGGCCACCAGCCTCAACCTGCTTGACAGCCGTCGCAACGCCCAGACCTATCAACTGGGGCTTCGGCTGACACGGGCCGCGCCCTCGGGTGGCACGCAGCGCATGGGCGTCGAACTGGCCGCCATCACCAGCGCCGCCGCCGACCTGCACAACCACAGCCTTTCTCTGTCGATGGGCTGGCAGCCCGGGGCCGCGCCTTTTGGCATCACGACCGACTTTTCGCTCAAGGCCGAAGTCCGCGATTACAGCAAGATCACATGGGTCCGCCCGGATGTCGGCGTGACCGCCGCCGCCGAAGCCACCTTTCAAAAGCTTGATTATCTGGGGTTCGTGCCCCAGATCCGGCTTGAGGCCAGCCGCAACAAATCGGGCTTTGCGCCCCGAGACCGCAGCGAGATCAAGATGGGCATCGGGATCGTCTCGAAATTCTGACCGCTTGGCGCTGGTCAACCCCGATTGGCATGTTAGGGTCGCAAACGTTCAAGGCCTCGGTCAAAGGAGCTGACATGACCATCCGCTATTTGCACACCATGGTTCGCGTGCTGGATCTGGAAAAAAGCATGGCGTTCTATCGCCTGCTTGGGCTGGAGGAGACCCGGCGCTATGAAAACGAAAAGGGGCGCTTTACGCTGGTGTTCATGGCCCCGCCCGGCCAACCCGATTGCCCGGTGGAACTGACCTACAATTGGGATGGCGACACCGGCCTGCCCAGCGACAGCCGCCATTTCGGCCATCTGGCCTATGAGGTGGACGATATCTACGAAACCTGCGCCCATTTGCAGGCCAATGGGGTTCTGATCAACCGCCCGCCCCGCGATGGGCACATGGCCTTTGTGCGCAGCCCGGACAATGTGTCGATTGAAATCCTGCAAAAAGGCGCCTCGAAAGCCCCGGCCGAGCCGTGGCTGAGCATGCCGAACACCGGAAGCTGGTAAGAAAAAGGGGGCCGATCCGGCCCCCCCATTGCCCTGCGTGACCAGCCCGTCAGGTTTCAGATCGGGCCTGCACCTGCAACATCGCCTCATGCAGTTCGTGCCAAGCGGTCTGCGCCATCGACCGAAAGGTCATCAGGGTAAAGCGATTGTCCCCCTCGGCGATCAGGATCAACGGCATGTGGTTCAGCGCCGTGCGGGCGGCAAATCCCGCCTTTGCCTCGCGCAGATCCAACGACACCAACCGCGCCAGAACCGCCACCGATGCCGGCCCCGACAGGGTCAGCGTCACCCAGCCATCGGATTGATCGGTCAGGGCGGCATCCTCGCCCCCCGCCAAGGTGGCCCCCATCAAAAAGGCCTGCGCCCGCCCGGTCCAGACGATGCGCCGGGCCTCGGTTCCGTTCCAGCTGTTCGAGGCGGGAAACGACAGACCAAAGGCCTGCAAGGCCGCCGTTACCGCCTCGGTCTTTCCGGGCATCGGCGCGATGGATTGCAGCGCCGTCCACGGCCCAACGGCAAGCGTGGTCTGCCCGCAGGTCATGGGCCCACGATCAAGGGCGGGTTTCGCGATCAGATCAGGCACGCATCTTCTCCCCCGTTGGATCGTGAAAGACCGGGTCCGTCACCAGACACAGCACATCTACCCCCCGCAACCGATCGACCAGCCGCACGGTTTCACCATGCCTTGCCCGACCATTCTTCAGAAACCCAAGCGCGATATGGCTTTGCAGCGTCGGCGAATAACAGACCGAGGTCACATATCCCGCACTGTTCGGACGGGTCAGATCGACCGATTGGGCAAATAGATGCGCCCCCGCCGTCAGCGGCATGTCAGCCAGCGGCTTCAACCCGACCAGTTGTTCCCGCTCGGGCCCGGTCAGACCGGGCCGCCGCGCTGCCGCCTTGCCGATGCAATCCTTGTCGCGGCTGATCATCTTTTCCATGCCGATGTCAAAGGCCGTGGTGCGCCCGTGAATTTCGGCATGGGTGATAAAGCCCTTTTCGATCCGAAGGACATTCAGCGCCTCAAGCCCGTAAAGCCCGCCGCCCATGGTTTCCGCCCGCGCCGTCAAATCGCGGAACAGCGCCTCGCCATAGCGGGCGGGCACGGCAATTTCATAGCCCTCTTCGCCACTGAACGAGATGCGGAACAACCGGCCCGCCACCCCCTGCACCGTCACCGGGCCGCAGCCCATGAACGGCAGATCAGGCGCGTGGCCAAGCGCCGAGGTCAACA
>JALQUQ010000168.1 GCA_023263735.1 Paracoccaceae bacterium
AGAATGCCTGGTGCTGTAACTCCAAATCTTTAGGATCAATTGTATTCAAGTGAATCTCACTGAGATTGCACAAGTTGTCTCGCATCAAGATCTCTCCACAAGGATCCGTTTGTGGCGGGGCGAGGGGGTCGATTTCCCCAAGGCCGATGGCACCATGTTCACCGTCAAAACCCAGCCGCGCCCGGTCTCTGCCGAATTGCCGCTGTGGGTCACCACCGCCGGCAACCCCGACACATGGCGCGAGGCGGGCGAACTTGGCGCCAACGTCCTGACCCACCTCTTGGGCCAGTCGGTGGATGAGGTGGCCTCGAAAATCCGCATCTACCGCGAGGCGCGCGCCAAGGCGGGCCATGACCCCGAAACGGGCATCGTCACCCTGATGCTGCACACCTATGTCGGCCGCGACAAGGAACAGGTCCGCCGCGTGGCCGAGGGCCCGATGAAAGCCTACCTTGCCGCCGCCGTCGGGCTGGTCAAGCAATACGCTTGGGCCTTCCCCGCCTTCAAGAAACCGCAGGGCGTGACCAATCCGATGGACATCGACCTGCGCACCCTCTCGGCCGAGGAAAACGAGGCGATCCTTGATTATGCCTTCCAGCGCTATTTCGAAGACTCTGGCCTTTTTGGCACCGTTGACGATGCCTTGGCCCGGGTCGAACAGCTCAAACGCATCGGCGTGGGCGAGGTGGCCTGCCTGATCGACTACGGCATTTCGCCCGAAAAGGTGATGGAGGGGCTTTACCCCTTGGCCGAGGTGGTCCGCCGCGCCAATTCCGGCGGCGGGGTCGAAGAGGGCGATTATTCCATCGCCGCCCAGATCATCCGCCACCGCGTCACCCATCTGCAATGCACCCCCAGCATGGCCCGGATGATCGCCATCAACGACGACAGCCGCTTGGCCTTGTCGGGCGTGAAAACCCTGCTGGTCGGAGGAGAGGCGCTCCCCGCCGCCCAAGTGGCCGATCTGCGCAAGGCAACCACGGCCCGCATCCTCAACATGTACGGCCCCACCGAAACCACCATCTGGTCCAGCGTCGAGGCGGCAAGGGATCAGGCGGGCACCGTCAACATCGGCAAACCGCTGCAAAACCAGCAGATGTATGTGCTGGACGACGAACAGCGCCCCGTTCCCGCAGGCACCCCCGGCGAATTGTGGATCGGCGGCGATGGGGTCACGCGCGGCTATTGGCAGCGCGACGATCTGACGGCCGACCGCTTCCGCCCCGATCCCTTTGTCACCCCCGACCGCGCCACCCCATGGGGCGCCCGCATGTACCGCACCGGCGATCTGGTGCGCCGCCGCCCTGATGGCAAGCTCGATTTCCTTGGCCGCGCCGATTTTCAGGTCAAGATCCGGGGCTATCGCATCGAACTTGGAGAGATCGAGGCCGCGATCGAATCCCAGCCCGGCGTCACCCAAGCCATCGTTTTGGCGCGCGAGGATTCGCCCGGCGATCTGCGTCTGGTCGCCTATCTGACCGGCACCGCGAAAAAGGCGTCGCTCCGCGCCGCGCTGCTGACCAGCCTGCCCGAACATATGGTGCCGGTGCATTTCGTCACGCTGCCCGCCTTCCCGCTGACCCCCAACCGCAAGGTTGACCGCAAGGCGCTGCCCGCCCCCTCCGCCCGCGCGCCCGAGCCCGAGGCCTTTGCCGCCCCCGAAACCGGGGTCGAATCCAAACTGGCCGCCATCTGGCAAAAGGTTCTGGGCGTCGCCCGCGTCGGGGCCAAGGACAATTTCTTTGCCTTGGGCGGCCATTCCCTCTTGGCCGTGCAGGTTCACCGCGAGATTCGCGACAGTCTGGGCGCGGCGAAATTGTCGATCACCGATATCTTCCGCTTCCCCACGCTCGAAGCTTTGGCCCGCCATCTGGATGACAAACCCAAAGCGGCGGAACCGGTGATCGCGGCGCAACCCGACCTCCGTCCCCGCACGACCGAGGCCGAGGCCCGCGCCGAAACCCGGGCCGATGCCATGGCGCGGCGGCGGGCCATGCGGGCGGGGCGGACCGGCGTTGACGCCTAGTCCCCCGCTTGTCGCCGCGCTCCGCGCGCGGTTGGGGGCCAAGATCGGCCTTGGCTGGGCCGATCCCCGGTGCGACTATCCCCCGTCCGGGGCCACGCCGCCCCCGGGCGCCGTTCCCGCCCGCCTCCGCGAATTCCACGCGGGTCGCCATGCCGCGCGCGCGGCACTGGCTGCGGCCGGTTTGCCCGCCCCCCCGAATCCCGCTCCCCCGAATCCTGCCAACCCGAATCCAGCCCCCCCGATTCCCATCGGCCCCGATCGTGCCCCGGTCTGGCCGCCGGGAATCGTCGGCTCCCTGTCGCATTGCGCCTCCCTGTGTCTGGCCGTCGTCGCCCGCACCAGCGATCTGACCGGCCTTGGCCTTGATGTCGAAGACGACGCCCCCCTGCCGCCCGACCTGTGGGACATCATCCTTTCCCCGGCGGAATTGGCCCATCTTCCCCCCACCGCACCGGGCCAGACCGCCAAGCGCGTCTTTGTCGCCAAAGAGGCCGCGTACAAGGCGCAATACCCTCAATCCCTTGCGCTTTTCGATTTTCACACCCTGTCCGTCGACATCGCAGAGGATCACTTTTCCGCCCGCTTCACCCGCCCCATTCCCCCCTATAAGGTGGGGCATGTGATCCACGGCCAATTCGTCCGGGCCCCCGGCCTGATTGCTGCAGTCGCTCAGATGTGACGCCGCGTCGCAGAGACGAATTTCCAAGACATTCTCTGTTTGGAATGCAACACTCCCCCCATGGCCTGCGGGAGAAGGCCAGTCGGGAGGTTTGAATGAACAAAATGATCGCCATTCTGTGCGTGGTCAGCTGGTCCGCTTTCTGGGCCTTTGGCTTTCTTGCGATTTCGGCCGAGGCTGAAACCGCCAGTCAGGTGATGGTTTCGGCCATGCTGGCCGGCATGGGCCTGATTTCGGGGGTGTTCGCCTATATGCATCTGGCTCGCAGCCGCCCGGTTGAATATCGGCGCGTGCTTCAGGGCTAGGCGCAGGCCATCTTGCCTTTGCCGGGGCGGCGACCTACCTCTTGGGGATGAAACATCTCATCCCCTTTTTGCGTAAAATTCCCTATGTTCCGGTGATCCGGTTGCAGGGCTCAATCGGTTCGGGCAGCCGGTCGCTGTCGAACAGCTCCACCGCGTCGCAAATCGAACGCGCCTTTTCCAAGGGCAAGCCCGTGGCCGTGGCCTTGGTCATCAATTCGCCCGGCGGCTCTCCGGTGCAATCCAGCCTGATCGCCGCCCGCATCCGCCGCTTGGCCGATGAAAAAAAGATCCCCGTTTATGCATTTGTCGAAGATGTGGCCGCCTCGGGGGGCTATTGGCTGGCCTGTGCCGCCGATCAGATCTTTCTCGACGCCTCCAGCATCGTCGGCTCCATCGGCGTCATCTACTCGGGCTTTGGCCTGCATGATCTGATTCAGCGCAACGGGATCGAACGCCGCGTGCATACGGCGGGCACCTCGAAAAGCTTTGCCGATCCGTTCAAACCCGAACGTCCCGAAGATGTGGCGCGCATTCACGCCATGCTGGACCCCCTGCACCAGAATTTCATCGCCCATGTCAAACGCAGCCGGGGCACGCGGCTGGATGCAAGTGCCGATCTGTTCAACGCCGATATCTGGATCGGCGAGGCGGCGGTCAAACTGGGCCTTGCCGATGGTCTGGGCCATATCAAACCCAAGATGCAGGAAATCTTTGGCGACAAGGTGCGCTTGGTGCCCTATGGCCAAAAGCGGGGCCTGCTGCAGCGCTTTGGCCTGAACCTGTCCGATCAGTTGCTGGCTTCGGTCGAAGAGCGCGCGCTTTGGGCGCGATACGGGTTGTAAGATGCTGGTCAAGCTCATCCTGATCTTTCTCTTGTCGATGGTGATCCTTGGGATGATCGGCAAGGCGGTCTATTCTGGCGTCTTCGGCAAACCGACCGGGCGGCCGAAACGCTTTTGCGCAGACTGTGGGCGGCCCCTGAACGGCGGGCGCTGCACCTGCGGGGCCAAGCAATGACCGTTGCCTTGGTGACGGGGGCGGCCAAACGCTTGGGCCGCGAAATGGCGCTGTATCTGGCGCGGCGCGGCTATGACGTGGCGGTGCATTACGCCTCCTCCCGGGTCGAGGCCGAGGCGCTGGCGCAGGACATCCGCGCCCTTGGGCGCCGGTCGGGCGTCTTTGCCGCCGATCTCTTGGTCGAGGCCGAGGTGCAGGCCCTCATCCCCAAGGTGCGGGCCGAATTGGGCGCCCTGTCGCTCTTGGTCAACAACGCCTCGATCTTTGAATATGACTCGATCACCAACGCCACCCGCGAAAGCTGGGATCGGCATTTGGAATCGAACCTCCGCGCCCCCTATGTGCTGACCCAGCACTTCGCCCGGCAATGCCCCCCCGTTGGCCGCGATGACCGGGGCGAGCCTGTGGCCAGCGGGCTGATCGTCAACATGATCGACCAGCGCATCCACAAACCGACGCCCGAGTTTTCCTCCTACACCATCGCCAAGATGGGCCTTTGGGCGCTGACCAAAACGGCGGCGCAGGGTCTGGCCCCCACGATCCGCGTCAATGGCATCGGTCCCGGCCCCACGCTTCAGGGCCCCTCGCAATCGGCCAGCGACTTTGCGGCCCAACGCGCGGCCACCCTTTTGGGGCGCGGCGCCAACCCGGCGGACATCACCGCAGCGCTTGGATTCCTGATCGATTCCCCCTCTGTCACCGGCCAGATGATCGCGGTGGACGGGGGCCAGCACCTTGGATGGCAAACCCCGGATGCGCTGGTTGACGGGCATTGAAAGACGAACCTCAGGTAAAGTTTTCCACCGCCGCCCAAAAACCTCCGCCCACTGTCAAAAAACCGTTTCAATTCAAATACTTTAATGTGTGTTAAAAAATCTTCCCTTTATTATCAAATACTTAAAAAACCGCCTAAAAATTAGGCAAAGCGAGGAAAGGGGCAAAAACTAAGGGAATTTCGCGTCTCTGATAAGTTTGCTCACAAACTTATCCACAGAAACCGTGGACTTCTTCCCTCTTGCCCTTGGGGCGATATCATTGCAGCCACGGGCAGAATCGAACGCCAAAAATCATGTGCAGACGAATGGGTTAAGATGACGCAGGAACCGGAACCGACAGCGCCGAAAAAATCCGGGCATGAAGTCATTCAGGCCTATCTGAAAACGCTCGATGGCTCGCCCGGCGTCTATCGCATGCTGAACGAAAAGGGCGAGGTTCTGTACGTCGGCAAGGCGCGCAACCTGAAAAACCGGGTGTCGAATTACGCCCGCCCCTCGGGCCATTCCGGCCGCATCAGCCGGATGATCCACGAAACCACCAGCATGATGTTCCTCACCACCAAAACCGAGGTCGAGGCCCTCTTGCTGGAACAAAACCTCATCAAGCAGTTAAAGCCGCGCTACAACGTGCTGATGCGGGATGACAAAAGCTTCCCCAACATCCTGATCTCGCTGTCGCACGATTACCCGCAGCTTAAAAAACACCGGGGCAAGAAGACCGAAAAGGGCAGCTATTACGGCCCCTTTGCCAGCGCGGGCGCGGTCAATCGCACCTTGAACCAGTTGCAAAAGGTGTTCCTCCTGCGCAACTGCACCGACAGCATGTTTGAAAGCCGCACGCGCCCCTGCCTGCAATATCAGATCAAACGATGCGCCGCGCCCTGCGTCGCCAAGATTTCGCAAAAGGGCTATGCCCAGCTTGTGGCCGATGCCGAACGGTTCTTGCAGGGCAAATCCACCACCGTGCAGGCGGAATTGGCCGCCGAAATGGCCAAGGCGTCGGAAGACATGGAATTTGAACGCGCCGCCGCCCTGCGCGATCGCATCCGCGCCTTGACCAATGTGCAGCAAAGCCAGTCCATCAACCCGCGTGGCGTGGCCGAGGCCGATGTGATCGCGCTGCATCTGGAAAACGGGCAGGCCTGCGTGCAGGTCTTTTTCATCCGCGCCAATCAAAGCTGGGGCAACCGCGATTTCTATCCCCGCACCGGGGCCGGGGCCGAAGAGCCCGAAATCCTTGCCGCCTTTCTGACCCAATTCTACGACGACAAAGACCCGCCCCGCCTGATCCTCCTCTCCCATCCGGTCGAGGATG
>JALQUQ010000169.1 GCA_023263735.1 Paracoccaceae bacterium
TCCAGAATGCGGAGTCGCGCGGCCTGCCCCTTGAGCCCCTGATGCAGGGCAAGGCTTTCGCCCAATTGGCGTTCGATCGTGTGCAGCGGGTTCAGGCTGGTCATCGGCTCTTGAAAGATAAAGCTGATGGCATTGCCTCGGATTTTGCGCAGGGTGCTTTCCGGCGCGCCGATCATCTGGGTGCCGTTGTAACGCACGCTGCCGTCGCATTGGGCGGTTTCGCCCAAAAGCTGTACGACTGACAGGGCCGATACAGATTTCCCCGATCCGCTTTCCCCCACCAGCGCCACGGTTTCCCCGCGGTCTACTGAAAAGCTGACGCCCTTGACCGCCTGCACGAGGCGGCCATCCTGCCGGAAACTGACCCGAAGGTTATCGACAGACAGCACACTCATCGAAAGGTCTTTCGCGGATCAAAGGCGTCGCGCACGCCCTCAAAAATAAAGATCAACAGGCTGAGCATGGTGGCGAGCGTGAAAAACGCGGTCAGACCCAACCATTCGGCCTGCAAGTTCTGTTTTGCCTGTTGCGTCAATTCCCCAAGACTGGGCGAAGAGGAGGGCAACCCAAAGCCCAGCAAATCCAACCCGGTCAGGGTGCCAATCGCCCCCGTCACGATAAAGGGCAGCATGGTCAGGGTCGCCACCATCGCATTGGGCAGCACATGGCGGAACATGATCGTCAGGTCTGACACGCCCAAGGCCTTTGCCGCGCGCACATATTCCAGATTGCGGGCCCGCAGGAATTCGGCGCGCACCACGCCGACAAGCGCAGTCCAGCCAAAGAGGACCATCAGCGCCACCAAAAGCCAGAAGTTCATCGGAATGACCGCAGCCACGATGATGATGACGTAAAGTGTTGGGGTCGATGACCAGATTTCGATCAACCGCTGGAACACCAGATCCAGCATGCCGCCAAAATAGCCCTGCAAGGCCCCGGTGAAAATGCCGATCAGCGACGACAACGCGGTGACGATCAGCGCAAAGCTGACCGAAAGTCGGAACCCATAGATGATGCGGGCCAGCACATCGCGGGCGGTATCGTCGGTTCCCAGCCAATGGTCGGCATCGGGTGCCGAGGGGGCCGCTTTGCCGATGTTGTTGATCGTGTTGAAGCTGTAGGGGATCAGCGGCCAAACGATCCAGCCCTGAATGAAATCCTCGTCGCTTTCCGCCATGGCGCCGTTTTGCGCGGCCTCGATCACCGTTGCAGGCTCGTCAAAGCAATCCAGACTTCCGCCGGAAATGATAAGGCACTGAACCTCGGGGTCGCGATACTTTGCCTCGGTCTTGAAATCGCCGCCAAATGCGGTTTCCGGATAAAACCGCAGGAATGGCATGTGCAGTTCGCCGCGATAGCTGACCAAAAGCGGCTTGTCATTGGCGACGACCTCGGCACAAAGCGAAATCGCGTAAAGCACGGTCATGATCATCAAAGACCAAAAGGCGCGGCGATTGGCCTTGAAGTTGCGCCAACGGCGTTGGTTCAGAGGGGACAGCGCCATCACCCCCTCCTTTCGAAATCGATGCGGGGGTCGATCCAGACGTACATCAGGTCGGAGACGATCCCGATCAAAAGGCCAACCAGACCAAAGAAATACAGCGTGCCAAAGATCACCGGATAATCGCGGTCAACGGCGGCCTGATAGAACAACAGGCCCAAACCATCGAGTGAAAAGATCATCTCGATCAACAGACTGCTGCCAAAAAACACGCCGATCAGCAGGCCCGGAAACCCGGCGATCACGATCAGCATCGCATTGCGGAAAACATGCCCGTACAGCACCTTGTCCTCGGACAGGCCCTTGGCGCGGGCGGTCATCACGTATTGCTTTTTGATCTCGTCCAGAAAGCTGTTCTTGGTCAGCAGGGTCAGGGTCGTAAAGCTGGAAATTGTCGTGGCGATGATCGGCAAGGTGATGTGCCACAGATAATCGACCGTCTTGCCCCAAAGGGTCATGTCGGCCCAGCCTTCGCTGGTCAGACCCCGCAACGGGAACCAGCGGAAATAACTGCCGCCCGCAAAGACGACCAGCAGCAACAGCGCAAACAGAAAGCTGGGAATGGCATAGGCCCCGACGATGATGGAACTGGTCCAGGTGTCAAAGGGCGTGCCGTCCTTGACCGCCTTGCGAATGCCCAGGGGGATCGAGATGATATAGGCAATCAGGGTCGACCACAGGCCGAGGGTGATGGAAACCGGCATCTTTTCGATCACCAGATCCACCACGGAAATCGATCGGAAATGGCTTTCCCCGAAATCGAACACCAGATAGTTGCCCAGCATCGTGAAAAAGCGTTCGGTCGCCGAAATGGCTTCCTTGCGGCATTCCGGGGCCTTTACCGAAGGCTTTCCGGCAAAACCCGGTTCGCAGACAATGCGTGAAAAGCCGAACTGAACCTCCAACTCCGCAAGGAAATCGGGATCAAGCCCGCGCGCCCCCGAATAGGCTGAGTTTTCGCCCTGCGACGGGGTGACAGCATCCGCCCCGCCCGAAATCGCCTGTAGACTGTCACCGCCGCCTTCGATCCGGGCCAGGACCTGTTCGATCGGCCCACCCGGAACGAATTGCGTCAGTGCAAAGTTGATCAGCATGATCCCGAACAGGGTCGGAATGATCAGCAACAACCGCCGAAGGATATAGGCACCCATCTGCTCAGACTGCCTTTTGTTGTTATTTCAGAAGGCCTTTGTCTTTGAGTGCGGCCGCCTTTTCCTCGTTGTACCACCAGAAATCCGTTTCGCCCAGAGCATAGGGCGGCAGGGCGTCGGGGTGTTCGAACATGTTGTAATAGGCCACCGTGTGCACATTCTTGTACCACTGCGGCACCATGAATCGTTCGGCGCGCAAGATCCGGTCAAGCGCCTTTGTGGCGACTGTCAGATCATCAAGGCTTTGTGCGGCCATGACGATGTCGGTCATCTTGTCCACGGCCTTGGATTTCAAGCCGTAGACGTTAAAGGCCGAAACGTCGGCCGTTTCCGATCCATAGTATTGCTTGAGTTCTGACCCCGAAATGTATCCGGCCCGCGCATTTCCCGTCACGATGTCGAAATCATATTTCGGCGGGCGGGTGCGATCTTCCATCTGGGCGTTATCGATGCGGGTCAGCCGCGCATCGATGCCAAGCGCTTTCAGGTTCTCGACATAGGGGTTTATGATGCGGTCAAAGCTGGGGCTGTCGTTCAGGAATTCGACGGCCAGCACCTCGCCCTTGTCGTTGCGGCGCAGGCCGTCGCTGCCGACTTGCCAGCCCGCCTCGTCCAAAAGGGCGCTGGCCTTGCGCAGATTGCCCCGATCCAACTGGCGCTCGCCCGAGGTCGGCGACATCACCGGCGCATCGGTCAGGATCGAGGCGGGCAACAGACCTTCGTCCACCAAGGGTTTCAACAGGGCGACTTCCGCCTCCGAAGGGGCGCCCTCTGCCGCCAGCCACGAGTTTTCCCAGACCGAATTGATCCGGGTATACAGCCCGTAAAACAGCGTCGCATTCGACCATTCAAAATTGAACATCAGGCCGATGGCTTCCCGCACGCGCGGGTCCTGAAACTTTTCACGGCGCAGGTTAAAGACAAAGGCCTGACCATTGGCCTTGGTTCCGTCAGGCAGCTTGACCTTTTGGACATCGCCCGACTCAATTTCCGGGAAATCATAGCGCGTGGCCCATGACAGCGACGAGGATTCGTTGCGGAACGTGTAGCTGCCCGCCTTGAACCCCTCGAAAGCCGCATCGTAATCCGAGTAATATTCGATGCGGATGCGATCAAAATTGTTGCGCCCGATGTTCATCGGATGGGTGTTGCCCCAATAGTCTGGATTGCGCTTCCAGACGATGGATTTGCCGATGTCATATTTGTCCAGCACATAGGGGCCCGTGCCCAGATGCGGGGTCATCGTCGACTCTTCCAGGTCCAGATTGTTGGCGGTGTAATAGGCCTTTGACATCACCGGCAGCCCGCCCATGTCGGCTGGCAGATCGCGGAAGGGCACGCCCGGCTTGAAGGTGAACTTGATCTTCAGGGGGTCGAGCACTTCGACCTTTTCGACCTGCGTCGCCAGAATGGTGCGGAAGTCGGTCAGACCTTTGGCCAGAAAGGTTTCATAGCTGAATTTCACATCTTCGGCGGTCATCGGCGTACCGTCCGAGAATTTCACATCGTCGCGCAGGTTGAACACGACCCACGACCGATCTTTGGGATATTCCATCGTGGTGCACAGAAAACAATAAACCGCGCCGATTTCATCGGCCGTGCCGGACAGAATCGATTCCAGCGGGGCGCTGGACAGGGCAGCCGAGCGGCCTTTCACGGAATAGGGGTTCAGGCTGTCGAACCCGCCAAAGGCCCATTCGCTGATTTCACCGCCCTTTGGCGCATCGGGGTTCACATAGGGCAGGTGTTTATAGTCGGCAGGCAGTTTCAATTCGCCAAAGGTGGAAATCCCGTGCGAGATCGTCACATCGCCTTCGGCCATTGCCATGCCAGCCGCCGAAAGTCCGGCCAAGGCCAACGCCAATGTTCCCCAATGCTTAGCCATGAATGCTCCCCATCCTTTGCCAACACCGCTTTTGCGGTTTGCCTCATGATGCGAAGTAAAGGGCAACTTGTCGATGCTTCAAGTTGCGATTGCGTGATGGTTGGTAAAACAAATGAAAAGGCCGCCCAAAGGCGGCCTGAATTCGTGCTTTGCGCGGTTGAACCGGATTACTTCTGCGCCGCCAGGAAAGCGATCACGTTCGCGCGGTCTTCTGCCTTGGGCAGGCCAGCAAACGACATCTTGGTGCCCGGAGCATAGTTCTTCGGGCTGGTCAGGAAGCCATTCAGATTTTCCGGAGACCAAGCATCGGCCGACATGCCAACCAGAACTTCGGAATAGGCAAAGCCAGCAATCGACGCCTTGGGACGGTCAACAACGCCGTTCAGGTGCGGGCCGGTTCCATCGGTGCCATCGATCTTGTGGCAGGCTTTGCATTTGGCGAAAACCTTTTCGCCCGCGGCCGCGTCTGCCGAAGCGTAAAGGGTTGCGAAATCCGGGCCCTCGGCTGCGGCTTCACCCGCCCCTTCCGAGGCGCCGGTTTCGATCACATAGGCTTGTTTCGCTTCTTCGCCGCCGTGGCCTTCGCCGCCAACGGTGTAAAGAGCCTCGGCAGCCCAGCCGCCCAGCAGGAACACCAACAGCGAACCGCAGACAGCGCCGGTCGCCTTGGTCAAAGTCATCGTGTCGAACATGTCGCGCCTTCCCTTGGCATTCGTCTGGCGTGCCTTCTATCCGCTTCCATGCAGAACTTTCAAGGTGTACGACCGCGACCGATTGCCCCTTTTTGCAGGGGCTGATGCAAAAAGGTGCTAAAATGACCGGACGGATCGCGTTTCAGGGGGAATTGGGGGCCTATTCCCATCAAGCTTGTGCCCAGTCGCGGCCCGATTTTACCCCGGTTCCCTGCCAGACTTTTGAAGATGTGGTCGAGATGACTCGCTCGGGCGAGGTTGATCTGGGGATGCTCGCGGTGGAAAATTCCACCTACGGCCGGGTGGCCGACGTACACAGCCTGCTGCCCAAAGCCGGACTTCATATCGTGGATGAGGCCTTTGTGCGGGTTCATGTGAACCTGTTGGGGGTCAAAGGCGCCAAGCTATCAGATGTGACCGAAGCCCATGGCCATGTGGTCATTCTGCCGCAATGCGCGGGCTTTCTGAAATCGCATGGCATCAAGGGAAAGGTCAGTTCAGACAATGCCCGTGCCGCGCGCGAAGTGGCCGAGGCTGCCAACGTGACCCGTGCGGCGCTGGCCAGTGAATTGGCGGCCGAGATTTACGGGCTCGAGGTGCTGGCGCGCCACATCGAAGACCACAAGAACAACACGACCCGGTTTCTGGTCATGGCGCGCGAGTTGGACATGTCGCGCCGGGCAGATCAGATGATCACCACCTTTACCTTCCGCGTCCGGAACATCCCGGCGGCGCTGTACAAGGCGATGGGCGGTTTCGCGACCAATGGCGTCAACATGACCAAGCTGGAAAGCTATATGGTCGGAGGCACCTTTATGGCGACCGAATTCTATGCCGATATCGAAGGCCACCCGGACGACGAGCATGTCGCCCGCGCCTTGG